>JBOGUE010000616.1:0-3379 GCA_050695955.1 Thermomicrobiales bacterium
GAGCTACGTCGTGCCCCTAACGCCTAACGCCTAACGCCTATTCCGTCACCGACCACGTCTCCGCGTTCCAGAACTTGTTGTCGGAGTAGCTCGGAGGCGCGAAGCCTTGGAGGGTCGCGCTTTGCGCGTAAAGCGAATTCGGCGACCAGAGGTAGATCCAGGGCACCTCGTCGTTGAGGATGGCGGCGATCTCGGTGTAGATCCCCTTGCGCTCCGCCTCGTCCGCCGTTGCCTGTCCTTGCACGTAGAGTTCGTCGACCGTCGGGTTGGTGTAGTGGGAGCCGTTGCCGCCGCTGGGCGTGAAGTTGCGGGTCAGGAAGTAGGTCGCCGAGACGTTCGGATCGGCGCGGAAGACGCCGCCGGCGTTGTAGAAGATATCGAAGTCGTTGTTGTTGGAGTACCGCTCTTTCAGCTCGGCGACTTCGACTTGCAGGTTCTCGACGTTGAAGCCGGCCTGGCGTAGTTGCTCCTGCATGATGACGACGGCGGCGTCCTTCTCCTTGCTCCCGCCCGGCAGGTGCATGATCTCGAGCTTCTGGCTCGTGTCGAAGCCGGCCTCGGCGATCAACGTCTTTGCCTTGTCCAGGTCGAACGGATAGGGATTCAGCCCTTCCGGCACGCCCATCCACTCGGGACCGAAGATCGGCGAGTTGACGACCGTGCCCTCACCTTGGAGCACCTGCGCCACGATCCCATCGCGGTCGATCGCGTGCATCATCGCCTGGCGCACCTGCTTATTTTGGAGGTAGGGACGGTTCATGTTAATCGCCAGGAAATCCATGCTTGGACTGGGCACGCTTGTGACAACGACGCTTTCGATGCCCCGGGCACGCTCAGCTTCGGCAACCGGCAGGGTCATCAGGTTGATTTCGCCGGTCTCGATCTGCGCCAGACCGACGTCGGGCGTCAGGATCTTGAGGAACAGACGCTCCAATGGGGCCGGGTCGCCGAAGTAGTCCGGATTGCGCTCTAGCTCGAGGAACTGATCCGTCTCGTAGCGGACGAACGTGAAGGCGCCAGACGAAACGTCCGGCGCGAGCGAGAATGGATGCGCCTCGAGTTGATCCGGCGCAACCTCCCCCAAGATATGCGACGGCAGGATGCCGAGACCGGAGAAGTTGCAGAGATCGACCAGGAACGCGCTATTCGGCTCCGCCATCGTGATCTGAATAGTGAAGTCGTCCGGCGTGGCAATCCCGCTGATCGAATCGGCCTGCCCTTCGCTATACGCCGGTGCGCCTTCGATGCCGAGGAGACGACCGACCCACCGGCTGCCGACGCGATTGTCGATCGCCTGCTCGAGGGTAAAGACGACATCCTTGGCTGTCAGCGGCGTGCCGTCACTGAAGGTGATGTTCGGGTGAAGCGTGAACGTGTAGAGGGACGCGTCGTCCGACACCTCGATTGACGCCGCCAGGTCCGGCGTCGGCACCAGATCGGCGCTCATCTTCACCAAGGCGCCGAACATCAGGCGGCTGACCTGCTGCTCGTTGCCCGAGGTCGAGTAGAGGGGGTTGAGGGTGATCGGCTTCTTCCACAGGACGCTGACCTGGCCGCCGCCGGTCGCGTCCTGGGCGGCTGCCCCGCCGGGATGGGTACCCAGCAACGTCAGCATCGCCGTCATGCTCGCCCCGCCGGCAATGAGCCGCATCAGGTCGCGCCGGCTCAGCCCGCGCGCCTCCCACTCCTGGGTCAGACGATCGAGGTTCCAGTACTCTGCCATTGTCGTCCTCCTCGAATTGAATGCCCCGTTCCGTCATGCCGAGCTGTCGCGAGGAATCGTGCCGTGCGTATCACCCAGGCAAGATTCCTCTCTGCGATCGGAATGACGGAAGGGTGTCCTGCCGAACGCCTGCTGTGCCACCCGAGACCGGTTGAGCGTATTTTCGCCGAAATCGTCTCGCGTTATTGACCGCGTGGGAGCGCCACTGTAGCATGTTCGTATCTTGAACGCAATGCGTTGTCGTGTTCGCGATAGGAACAGCGAATGTTCTGGTGTCGTCGCGGCGCGTGACCGGTTTGGAGGAGGCAGATGGTTAGTCAGGCGGCGCCCGATACCTCACGGATCATGGTCGACTTCAACCAGATGCAGTCGTTCGGCCGCGACCCGTTGATCCTGGAGCGGGGCGAGGGGATCCGCGTCTGGGATGTCTTCGGCAAGAGCTACATCGACGGCCTCTCCGGCGTCTTCACCGTCAACCTGGGTCACGGCATCGGCGAGATCGTCGACGTGGCGGCGGCCCAGGCGCGGCAGATCGCCTTCACCGCGCCGACGATGGCAACGAACCCGGCCGCGCTGCACTTGGCCGACCTGATGATTCAGATTACGCCTGAGCAGTATTCGACCGTGAAGTTCTTCTCCGGCGGTTCGGAGGCGACCGAGTCGGCAATCAAGCTGGCCCGCCAGTATTTCTTGCAGACCGGGCACGGACGCAAGTTCAAGGTGATCTCGCGGTACCAGGCGTACCACGGGGGGACGGGTTTCGCGATGGCCGCCTCGGCCCAGGTCGACTGGAAGTGGCGCTACGAGCCGCTGGCGAGCGGTTTCATCCACGTCACGCCGCCCGCCCGGCCCGGGTGCGCCGCCTGCATGCGGTCCGACGCCTGCACGCTGGCCTGCGTCGACCTGATCGAGGAGGCGATCGTCAACGAGCACCCGGAGACGGTCGCCGCCGTCATCGCCGAGCCGATCATGCTCTCGGCCGGCGTCCAGGCGCCACACCCCGACTACTTCCCGCGCCTGCGCGAACTCTGCGACAAGTACAACGTCTTGCTGATCTACGACGAGATCATCACCGGCTTCGGCCGCCTGGGAAGGCTCTTCGGGGCGGAGCGGGTCGGCGCCTGGCCCGATATCCTGAGCTGCGGCAAGGGGATCAGCGGCGGCTACGCGCCGCTCTCGGCGATCCTGATCGCGGACAAGGTCGCGCAACCCTTTTGGGGCGACCCCGAGGCCGGCGTTCAGTTCTGGTCCGGCCACACCTACGGCGGTAACCCGGTCGCCTGTGCCGTGGGCGAGGCGGCGGTGCGCTACCTCCTCGACAACGACTTGGTGGCGAATGCCGAACGGGTTGGATGCTATTTGGCGGAACGCCTGCGCCAGATCGCGAACCGCCAGCCGACCATTTCCGAGATTCGGGGTGTCGGCCTGCTGCTCGGCGTTGCCTTCCACCAGCCGATCGGGAAGGCGGTCTACGACGCCTGCCGCCGTCTCGGACTGTTGCTGCGGCCCGGCGGTGACTTCGTCGGCGTCGCCCCGCCCCTGTGTACGACCAAAGCCGAGGCGGACGAGATCGCCGCGATCCTGGAAGCCGGGATCGCTGACGTGGCTCCATAGATGCCATGGTTACCATGGATGCCCACTTCTGGGGTATGGGCA
>JBOGUE010000617.1:0-5289 GCA_050695955.1 Thermomicrobiales bacterium
GGTGTAGCGTGTCAACTCGTCCGCCGTCTCCGCCCGGATCTCCTCGCGCAACTCCGGGAGGATGCCCAGGTAGAGCGCCGGCGGGATCGCGGCGGGTTGGGCGGCGCCGGCCAGGACGCCGCCCTGAATCGTCAGGAGCGCGGCGAGCAGCACGGCGATCAACGGACACATCAGACTCCCCTTTACGAACGTCAGTCCCAGGAGATAGTAGTCTGTCATGGTGTCCTGGGGTAGAGCGAAGGCAGTTGACCATCCGTCATGCCGAGCCGCCGCGAGAAATCGTCCCGTGCCTTTGGGAAGGCGAGATTCCTCTCTGCGATCGGAATGACGGGTGGGCGATCGGAATGACGGTGCGCGGTGAGGAGATCGCATGGAGATCCCGAGCGGGCCGGTTGCGCCCTTCGACGATGAGTCCGGCGTTTGGTTGCGCTGCGCCTTTCACGTCCACACCACGGAGTCGGACGGCATGCTCTCGCCGCCGATGCAGCGGCGAGCACACGTGATGGCCGGTTACGACGTGCTCGCGATCACCGACCACGATCGCTGCACGTCCGAACCGGCGGGCGACGACCATCTTCTGGTGATCGGCGGCACGGAAATCAGCCTGACCGCGCCGAAGTCCGGCGGGCCACTGCATCTCCTCGGGCTTGGCATCACCGGCATGCCCGAGGTTGGGCGCGACGCGTCGCTGCCCGAAGCAGCCGCCGCCGTCCGCGCCGCGGGCGGTCTGCCCTTCGTGGCGCATCCTGTCTGGAGCGGCCTGCGCACCGACGAGATCGACTTCGCGGGCGTGGCCGGCATCGAGATCTTCAACGCCGGTTGCGAGGTGGAGCAGGATCGCGCCCACGCCAGCGCCCATTGGGACGTCTGGCTCTCGATGGGCCACCGCCTGACCGCCATCGCCACCGACGACACCCATTACCCCGGCTTCGACGCCTTCCGCGCCTGGACGATGGTTCACGCGCGCGACCGTACCCGCGCCGCCCTCCTCGTCGCGCTGACCGCCGGCCGTTTCTATGCCTCCTCCGGCCCGCGGATCACCGGATTGACCTTTGACGAAGGCGTGCTCACCGTGCAGAGGACCCCAGCCCGCGCCATCGCCGCCCTCGCCACCCCGCCGTATGGGGGGCGTGTCAACGCCGGCCACGACGCCCTCGCCCATCGCGGCGAACGCCTGCCATCGGCAGACGGTCAGACTCGCGAAGGCATCATCGACGGCGATCTGCTGACCGGGGCGCGCTTCTCGATGCAACCGGGCATGCGGTATGTGCGCATCGTCGTCCTGGACGCCCATGGTCGGCGCGCGTGGTCAAATCCGGTGTGGTTGGTGTAGCAGCCCTCACCCCCTGCCCCCTCGCCCGCGCACGGCGGATACCCTCTGGGTGCGGTGGCGCGACAGCGCCGGGGTGAGGGCTGCTACCTCGCCAACGCCGCGTCAATCGCTCCGATCAGATCCGCCGCGTTCGGGTCGATGACCGGACTGTCGCCGCCGACGAGGTCGGTGTGCTTCAGGCCGGCGCCGGTCGAGAAGACCACCGTCTCGTCGGTTGACTGAAGAAAGCCGGTCTCGCGCAGATTCTTGGCGGCGATGAATGCCGCGCCCGATTCCGGCGAGACGAACATCCCTTCGCGGGTTGCCGCCAGGCGCATGCCCTCGGAGATCTCCTCTTCGGTCACGGTCATGGCCGTGCCGCCGCTCTGGCGGACGGCGTCGAGGATCAGGTAGTCGCCGATGGCAACCGGCACTCGGATGCCCGGCGCCATCGTCGCCGCGTTTTGCCACAGTTGGGCGTGGCGCTCGCCTTGCTCGAAGGCGCGGACGATCGGGGCGCAACCGGTCGATTGGACGACGATCATCTTCGGCCGCTTCGGTCCGATCAGCCTCATCGTCTCCAGTTCGGCGAAGGCTTTCCACATGCCGACGATGCCGGTGCCGCCGCCAGTCGGGTAGATGATCGCGTCCGGCACGCGCCAGCCGAGTTGCTCGGCCAGCTCGAGCCCCATCGTCTTCTTTCCCTCGGCGCGGTACGGCTCCTTCAGGGTCGAGACATCGAACCAGCCGTGCGCGGCGGCGCCGGTGCGGATCACCTTGCCCGCGTCGTTGATCAGCCCGTCGACGAGGAGGACGGTGGCGCCATAGGCGCGGCACTCGGCCTTCATCGGTTCGGGCGTGTCCTTTGGCATCGCCACGATCGCCGCCAAGCCGGCCCGCGCGGCGTAGGCCGCCATCGCCGCGGCCGCGTTCCCCGCCGATGGGATCGCCACCGTCGTTGCCCCCAACTCCTTCGCGCGCGAGACGGCCATCACCAACCCCCGCGCCTTGAAGCTGCCGGTCGGATTCGCCCCCTCGTCCTTCACCAGCAGCCGGTCGTATCCGAAGTCGCAACTCAGCCGTGGCGCCTCCAGCAGCGGCGTGCCGCCCTCGCCCAGGTTTAGCCGGTTGGCCTGGTCCCGGACCGGCAGGACCTCCTCGTACCGCCAGAGATCCCACGGCCGCTGCCGCAGCGCCGCCGGCGTCATCGACCGCGCCGCCGCCGCGAGGTCGTACCGGGCGAGCAACACCTTCCCGCAGGCAGGACAGGTGGTGATCAATTGTTCTGTTGGGTACGTCATATCGCAGGCAGAACATTGAAGATTGGTGAGGAAGCGTTGCATCAGCACTCCAACAGCGATCAATCCCGCTGCCCCGCGGAGGCAGCGACCGGCGCGTGGTCGGTGCGATGGCCGAACACGGCCGACAGGGCATTACTTGCCTCCACGAGCGGTCCCGCAAGTTCGTCAATCTGCTCCCGCGGGAGGCGGAATGCCGGCCCTGAGATGCTAATGGAAGCGATGGCGGCGCCGGTTGCGTCCCGGACCGGCGCGGCGACGCATCGTACCCCAATCCGGTGCTCCTCGTCGTCCAGCGCGTAGCCGAGCCGGCGCACCCGCGCCAGGTGGTCGCGGAAGTCGTCGGGGTCGGTGATGGTATTTGGGGTCATGTTTGAGAGGCCGTGGAGCGTGAGGACCTGCTCCAGCCGGGTTCTTGGTCCAAACGCGAGCAGCACCTTCCCGGCCGCGGTGCAGTGGGACGGCGCCCGGGTCCCGACGCGGACGCGGATCACCACCGGATGCGGACTCGGCACCTGCCCGACGAACACCACCTGGCCGTCCTCGAAGACGCCGACGTGGACCGCCTCGCCGCTCAGTGCGCCCAGGCGCTCCAAGTGTGGTCGGGCTTCACGGACCACGTCCAACTGTGCCAACGCCCGCTGACCAAGATCGACCAACCGCAGCCCCAAGGAATAGGTCCGCGTTCTGGAATCGAAGCGCAGCAACCCGTATCGGACGAGGGACGTGACCAGCCGATGCGTCGTGGTTTTCTCGATGCCGGCGGCGCGGCTGAGGGCAACGAGTGAGATCGGCTCCGCCTGCTCGGCGACGGTGAGCAGGACCTGCATCGCCTTCTCCGCTGTCTGCGCACCGGCGGTGCGTGTCGTGGCCGGCTTCTCTTCTGGCAGTACCTCGGTCACCATACCCGCATTCTATGACGCGCACAGTGTCCGCACAAGTAGGGCGATAATCGAACCATGCGGGGTGCTGAGGGTTGACACGTGATTGCTTGGCGGCTATCTTCTCATCGTATTCCGCATTGCCGGTGCGATAGTTGCAACAAGTGATACCGTTAAGCGAGGAGGTTGGGCCCATGGCTCCGATGAGCGCTCGTGAGTTGTTCTCTCGATCTCGCCTGGACCGGCGCCGACTCCTGCGTCAGACGTTGCTGGCCAGCGCGGCTGCCGGCGGCGGTATCTTGTCCGCACGTGCCCAAGGAGGCAGCACCGCCGAACCGTGGGCCACGGCTCCCACGGCGGATCCGCCCCAGAAACTGGTCGGCGTCCATTGGCAGTATGCCGCCATCTACGACAGCATTTACCCGAAGTTCGAAGAGGACTGGGGAGTCCCGGCAGAGGCGATCGTTGCCGAGAACGTAGAGCCACAGGTGGCAAGGCTGGCCCAGATGTTCGCAGCCGGCGACCAGGTCGACGTTTCGATGTGCAAGCATCAGTTCCTGGGCAGCTACATCGAGCAGGGGCTGGTGCAACCAATCGACGACCTACCCGGCGCCCAGGCCTACATCGACGACTTCACGCCCTTTGCCCAGACGACCTTGCAAGCACAGGGGAAGACTTGGGGGTTGCCATACTTCGCGACCGTTTGGACCAACTGGTACTACGAAGACAAGCTCGACGAGGCAGGGATCGCAGCGCCGTTCACCTCATGGGACGAACTAGTGGAGCAGGCGCAGAAAGCCAAGCAGGATGGCGTCTCCACCTATCCCATCCTGTGGGTGGCGGGAGTCGGCTCCGAACAGCTTCCGGGCACCTGGTTCACGCTGACGTGGAACCGCGGCGGGGCCATGTTCGACCAGGACATGACCCCACTGCTCGGGGACGGTTCGGTGGCGCGCGAAACTCTGAAATGGTGGCGCCAGACGTTCGTCGATTGGGAAATCTCCGATCCCACGTCGCTCGAGGTCCGGTTCATTCCCGCCGTCCAGGCATTCAACTCCGGGGACTACCTGTACCACCCCATCACCCAGCACTACTACCTCACCTTCGCCAATGATCCTGCGGCATCGCCCATTGCCGGCAAGGTGAAGTATTTCCCCATGCCTGGCGAGGGCCAATCGCTTGGCTTTGCCGATCCGTACTTCCTGAGCGCCACCACCGAACATCGGGAGTGGGCCTGGATGCTCCTCCAAGCCCTGGGCGGCAAGGACAAGGACGGAGAGTTCGCGACCGCCAAGGAGTTGGCCAGCACCGCTATGCTGGGCAGCGGCTACTCCTCCCTCACGAACAGCCCCTTCATCGCGGAGGCCTGGGGAAAGTGGGGGAACGTCGACGTGGTGTTGCAGCAGTGGGAACGGTCAGCGTCGATGGTTGAAGCCGCTCCCGCCTCTACCGAGCCCTGGTTTCCGAACTGGCTCGACCAGGTCAATGTCCACGTTCAGAGCTGCCTGCGCGGCGAGATCGACGCGGACCAGGCGTGCGAGAACCTCATCACGGCCGTCGACGACGCCCAGCAGAGCGCCTGACCGTCCCGAGGCACAGGCATGCGCGGCTTCGCACGAATCGGTGCACCGAAGGCGGCGGGTGCGCTGGCCTCACGACACGGCGAACTGACTGGCGGACAGCTCGCTGTGCTGCTCAACGGGCCGGCGCTGCTCTTCCTCCTCTTCGTCATCGCCTATCCGCTTGCCTACGCCCTCTTCCTGACCTTCCATCAGGTGAGCCTGGCGGAACTCCGCAG
>JBOGUE010000618.1:0-7964 GCA_050695955.1 Thermomicrobiales bacterium
GGACACCGGCTATCTCCTGCACCTCCTCGGTGCTGCGTGAGAATGCAATTGCCCTGCCCGTCGATTACGCTCAATTGACGGCACTATCGCGAAGGCATAGACTGCCACCGGTCTCGCGCGGGCGCCCCGCGTGCGGCACCCGTTCATGTTTGGTCAATTCTTACCAAGATCTGGGAGACACTGAAAGCCTATGCAGGATGCACCCGGCGAGCAGGCCCGCGGCTTTGCGACCCGCGCCGTCCATGCCGGCGAACGGCCGCCGCGACCCGACTTCATGCCCACAACGACGCCGATCTACCCCTCGACCGCGTACTACTACGACGACACCGCGACGCTCGATGCGGTCTTCGGCAATGAACGCGAGGGATACGTCTATACCCGATACGGCAATCCGACGACCCACGCGATGGAGCTTGCGGTCGCCGCGCTCGAAGGGACCGAGGACGCGGTCGCGTTTGCCTCGGGCATGGCGGCGATCCATGCGGCGATCCTCAACGAGGTGCAAGCCGGCAGCCGCGTCGTTGCTGCCCGCGACGTCTACGGCGCCACCTACGCCGTGCTCACCAACCTCTTCGCCACGCTCGGCGTCAAGGCGACCTTCGTCGACATCCTCGACCTGGACGCCTTAGCGCGCACCGTCGACGAGGTGAAACCGCGAGCTATTGTCTTCGAGACAATCTCGAACCCGCTGATGCGCGTCGCCGATCTGGCCGGAATCGTCGAGATCGCCAGGCGCGTCAAAGCGCGGACGATCTGCGACAACACCTTTGCCTCGCCGCTGCTCGTCAACCCATCGCGACTCGGCGTTGATACGGTCGTCCACTCGTCGACGAAGTACCTGGCCGGCCATGGCGACGTCACCAGTGGCGTCATCGCGACGACGGCAGAGCGAGCATTTGAACTCCGCGAACTGAACAAGCTCACCGGCGCAATCCTGGGACCGTTCGAGTCGTGGCTGACACTCCGCGGCATGAAAACGCTGCCATTGCGTGTGCGGCAGCAGTCGGAGAACGCGCAGAAGATCGCCACGTGGTTGGCCCAGGAGGGGCGGATAGAACGGGTGAACTATCCTGGGCTGGTGGAGATGGGGTCGGTCGCGGACCAGTTCAACTGCACGCTGCGCGGCGGCATGGTTTCGTTCGACATCGCCGGCGCCGGTAAAGACGGGGTCTTCCGGTTTATGGAGGCACTGCAACTCTGCATGCCGGCGACGACACTTGGCGACGTGTACAGTCTCGTCCTCTCACCACCGATATCGTCGCATCGCTCGCTCACGCCGGATCAACGCGCCGCGATCGGTATCGGCGATGGTTTGGTCCGGCTTTCGGTCGGCATCGAGGACGCGGCGGACATCGTCGCCGACCTCGATCAAGCGTTGGCGGCGGCGGTTTCATAGGTTTCGAGCCTACAGTCACAAGGAGTCAAGCGTGCCCACGGTGAGCGCGGTCGCGGTCGAGCCGAAAGTGGACCAGGTGCGGGATCGAATGCCCGCTGCTCGTCAGACCGGTTACTTCAACGCCGGGACCAACGGTCCGCTGCCCGATATCGTGGTCAATGCGCTGACCGCCGCCGCACAACGGGAACTCGACGCCGGCCGCATCAACCCGACCTTCTACGGCGAGGCCAAGAGCGACTGTCAACGCCTCCGCGAACGCTTCGCTAGCATCTTCGGCGCGGACGCCGGCGAGATCGCGCTGACGCGAAGCACGACCGAAGGCGTCAACATCGCCCTGATGGGTCTCGATTGGCAGCGCGGCGATGAGATCATCACCACTAATCTGGAGCACCCAGGGATCATGGTCCCGCTGGCGCTGATCGCTCATCGTTACGGCGTCGTCATTCGGATTGCCGACATCGGGAACGGCGGGGGCGAGGTCGTTGGCGCCATCGCTGCCCAACTCACGAACCGCACCCGCGCAATCGCGGTCTCGCACGTCATGTGGTCGACTGGCGCCGTGATGCCGCTCCAGCAGATCGCCGAGGTTGCCCACGATCGCGGCGTTCTCGTCGTCGTCGACGCGGCCCAAGCTGCCGGCCAAGTCCCGGTCAATCTCCATGAGCTCGGCGTTGACGCCTACGCCATTTCCGGTCAGAAGTGGCTCTGCGGTCCCGGCGGCACCGGCGCGCTCTACATTCGCCGCGAGCGCCACGCCGATGTCCGGCCGACCTACATTCGTTCGGCGACGACTGAACCGACCGGCTATCTCTTGCCGCCTCCGGGCGCCGTTCGCTATGAGATCGGTGAGTTCTATACCCCTGCCTTGATCGGTCAGGGGGCCGGTCTCACCTGGCTCCAAGACGAAATCGGCTTCGATTGGATCTATGAACGAGTCGCGGCGCTTGGCGAACGTTGCTGGCAGGGTCTCATTAATCTCGACGGCGTCACCGTCATCACGCCGCGCGATAGCAAGGCCGGCCTCATTTGCTTTGCCGTCGATGGCTGGCATCCGCGGGAGGTGATGGAGGCGTTATTCCAGCGCGGACACACCATTCGGTACGTGGAGTACGCGCCCGGCCCGACGGTTGCTCGCGTCTCCTGCGGATGGTGGTGCACGGAGGAGGAGGTGGACGGGCTGGTGGAGGCCGTGGGCGAAATCGCGGCCGGTGCGCCATGAGCGTTGGCGGCCCGCCGACCATCTGGCCAGGCGGGCACCGGGCGGTGCTCTGCCTCACCTTCGACGTCGACGGGCCGTACGGCGAGGCGAACTACCGCGGCGACGATCAATACTGGATATCCCAAACCGCTTACGATCCGGCCGGGACTAATCGCATCCTCAACCTGCTCGCCGACACGGACGTGCAGGCGACCTTTTGCTGGGTCGGTCGCGCCGCCGAAGATCATCCGTATTTGGTCAAACGCGCGGCCTCCGAAGGCCACGAGATTGCACTCCACTCGTGGGACCATCGCTACTACAATCGCCTGTCCGAAGACGAACAGCGCGCCGACATGACACGCACATTCGAGACGCTTACCCGCATGACGGGCGTAGCCGCGACCGGACACAAGACCGCGAGCTGGCGTTACGATGATGCGACTCACGCCATCGCCCAGGAGATAGGGCTGATGTGGGTTATGGACGAACCAGGCGGCGATCAGCCTTACTTGCTGCAACCTGATCCCGCGCGCGATCCGCTCGTGCAATTGCCGCCATCGTGGCTCTGGGACGATTACACGTTTTTCGTCGACCGGCTGCTGACGCCGGACCAAACCTTCGCCTGTTGGCGTGACGACCTCGACGTCCTGCGAGACGAGGGTGGCGTGATGTGTCTGACGCTGCATCCCTTCGTCAGCGGGCGGCCGGGGCCATCTCGGGCCGTCGCTCGCCTGATCGACTACGCGGTCGACCTAGGCGATATTTGGATCGCTCGGGCCGACGATATCGCCCGCTGGTGGCTTGAGCGCACGCGCGGGCCTGAACGCTAGGATGCCCGAGGTGATTGGCGATCTGCTGCTGTACAACGGCCATGTGCTCACGATGGACCCTGATTGCCCACGGGCGACCGCGATCGCCATCCGCGGGGGCAAGGTCGCCGCCGTTGGGGGCGACGTGGATGCGCGTGAAGCCGCGGGATCGCGAGCCGACGTCATTGATCTCAAGGGCCGGACCGCGACGCCCGGTCTGAACGACGCGCACGCGCACCCGATGGGGGTTGGCTTCGCCAAACGCGACCTGGTCCTCGCGTCGCCGCCGAATGCATCGATACAAGATCTGATCGCGCGGGTGGCCGGCAGCGTCAGGCAGCGACCGGCAGGAGCGTGGATCGTCGGCCGCGGCTACGACCAGGCGCGTTTGGTCGAACAGCGACATCCGACCCGCTACGATCTCGACGCCGTTTCGCCGGACCATCCGGTGCTGCTCATCCGCGCCTGTCATCACATCGGCGTGGCGAATAGTCGCGCGTTGGCGCTGGCCGGTTTGAGTGCGGCGACGCCCGATCCAGACGGCGGTACGATCGACCGTGACGAGCACGGCGAGCCGACCGGAGTGGTGCGCGAGACGGCGCATCAGCTTGTGCGGTCTGCCATCGGTGAACCGACCGACGAGGAGATGGCCGAGGCGCTGATGCTGGGTGGCCGCGCTTTCCTCGCATCGGGTGTAACGAGCACGGTCGAGGCGGGGATCTATCGACCTGAGGAATTCCACGCCTATCAACGACTGCGACGCGAAGGGCGTCTGCCGGTCCGCACCTACCTGATGATGATCATTGATGCGATGCTCGAACCTTTGGCACAGGTCGGCATCCAGACCGGTATGGGCGACGCGTGGCTGCGCATCGGCCCCGCCAAGCTTTTCAGCGACGGCAGTATCGGCGGACGGACGGCCCGCATGCGGTCACCCTACGAGGGCGAAGCGGAGAACATCGGCCTCTGGATGTTGCCGCCACATGAATTGAAGGCGAAGGTGCTGCGCGCCCACAGGGCCGGCTTCCAGGTGGGTACCCATGCCATCGGCGACGCGGCAATCGACCTCGTCCTCGACGCCTACGAGGAGGCCATGATCGCCGATCCTCGCCCGAATCCGCGGCACCGCATCGAGCACTTTTCGATCGTCGACGAAGCGATCCTGGCGCGGACGGCCCGGCTCGGCGTCATTCCGGTGCCTGGCACCTCGTTCCTTTACGACTTCCGACCCGCCTACGTGCAAAACCTTGGTCTCGACCGGCTGCGCTATACCTACGGCATGGCAAGCTATCTGCGTCATGGCATCATCGCGGCGGCGAGCACCGACGCCCCGGTGGTGTCGACGAGCGCGACCATCGGACTGCAGACGATGATGACCCGCGCCGACGTGAACGGCGATCTCGTTTGGCCGGAGGAAGCCGTAACGCTACATGATGCGCTGCGTGCCTACACCGTCAATGGCGCCTACGCATCGTTCGAGGAATCGATCAAGGGCTCCTTGACGCCAGGCAAACTCGGCGACGTCACCGTTTTCGAAACCGACCTGGAACAGGCGCCGGCGACCGAGATCGGAGCGGTCAAGATTGATCTCACGATTGCAGACGGGCGGATCGCGTACGAACGTCCGAGCCGGGCGTAACGGAGGTCAGGGCGATGACGACCATGACGTACCTTGGGCATTCGGCGTTTTTGGTCGAGGCCGCCGACAAGGGCATCCTGGTCGATCCGTTCCTCACCGGCAACCCGAAGGCGGCACGGTCGGCGGACGATCTCAGTCCGAGCACCATACTGCTGACGCACGCTCATAGCGATCACGTCGGCGACACCGTCGCGATTGCCCGGCGCACTGGCGCGACCGTGATTGCCACGTTCGAGCTGGCAACGTGGCTGAGCCAACAAGGGGTCGAGAACGCCATCGGAGGCAATCACGGAGGTACGATAGCGTTCGACGGCGGGACGACCAAATTCGTCCCTGCCTGGCATACCTCGACATACGGCGAGACGTTTCTGGCGCCTGGCGTTCCAGCAGGACTCGTCGTTCGCGTCGGCGGGAAGACGATCTATTTTGCGGGCGATACATGCCTTTTCGGCGATATGAAGCTCATCGGGGAAGAGGAGCTCGACGTCGCGGTGCTGCCGATCGGCGACCACTTTACGATGGGTCCGGTGGATGCGGTTCGCGCCGTCAAGTTCCTCAACCCGAAGATTGTGATTCCCTGTCACTACAACACGTTCCCACCGATCCAACAGGATCCCCAGGCCTTCAAGCAGCAGGTTGATACGCAAACGGGCGCCACGTGTGTCGTGCTGGCTCCAGGTGAGTCGCACAACGCCGGCTAGAGCGAGGAGCAAAGCGGCCGGTGGACGCCTACAACGAGGAACTCCGCCGCACCGCGTACCAGAAAAAGGCGGTCAGCCGGCTGGCGCCGGACGATGTGCTTGAACTCGCGATCGCGTTCTTCAAGGAGCGCGGGTATCGCGCCGGCAAGACAGGTCGCCCGAACCAGGTCTTCATCATGGGCGGCAAAGAGGGCGCACTGCCGCGCGTGACCGGCGAAGTGGCAGCGCGCTCTAACGTCGGCAAGGCAGGCACGACACTCGTGACCTTGGACGCGGCCGGGGAACAGCTCGGAACAGCGATGGCCGAGTTTCATCGCCACCTCCGCGCCCAGCGCCGGACCGCGTCCGATGCCGAGTAGCCCGAGCCAATTCGGTATACTTATGTCATTCGGCCGCGCGGTCGTGCCCCAGTAGCTCAGCGGAGAGAGCACCCGCCTTCTAAGCGGTAGGTCGCAGGTTCGATTCCTGCCTGGGGTACCACCACCCAAAACCCCCACACGGACGGGCAAAACCCCCTTTCGTAAGCATCTGTCCCGACCTTTGGTAGGCGGTTGCTCAAGAGCCATCCAGACGGATGCTCATGTGCCCGCCCGACACTGAACGGGAGAGACGCGCCATGCCAGCATCGAGCCGTCGGCTGGGTCGTTCCTCAGCCGCGGGCAGGCCACCCGTGCGCACCCTGGAGACGCTGCAAGCGCAGTACCTGTCCCACCACCGGGCGCTGGGCCACTCGGAGAAAACCGTCAGCCACTACCAGGAATCGTTCAAGCTCCTCAATCGGTTTTTGACTGAGGCCGGTCACGCGTCTTCGACGGAGGCACTGACCACCGCCACTATGACGGCGTTCGTGGCCTGGTTACGGGAAACACCCACCAGGGGTTGGCGGGGCGCCACCGAACGGACCGAGGCCGGGTTGCACGGTATCTGCCGCGATCCGCGGGCCTTCACCCGTTATCTGGTGGACGAAGAGATCTTGGAGAAGGCGCCCAAGGCGCCCTTACCGAAGCTGTCGCAGACCCTCTTCCCGGTGCTCACCAAGGAGGAGCTGGCGCGCATCTTTGCCACCCGGCAACTCAACCCGGCGACTGAGATCGGGACGCGCAACCGGGCGCTGATCGCCTTCATGCTCGATACGGGCGTGCGGCTCGCGGAGGTTTCAGGCCTCACGCTGGCCGATGTCGACGTCCGCGAGGGGATGGCCAAGGTCTGGGGCAAAGGCCGCAAGGAGCGGCACGTCTTTTTCTCGGAGGCGGTCGCCGCCGAGCTGCGCCGGTGGCTGGCCATTCGTGGCGAGGCAGAGGGGAATCCGTTCTGGCTGGAACGGGCCGGGGTCCGGATGCTCTTTGAGCGGATCAAAGCGGAGGCGGGCTTGCCGCAGTTGCACCCGCACGAGGTGCGCCACACATCCGCCACCAATTTGCCGCGGGCCGGGGCGGACATCCATTCGGTGCGGCGGCTCCTGGGTCACAGCTCACTGTCGGTGACGGAGCGGTACCTGTCGCTCTCCAGCGACGACCTGAAGACCAAGCACGCCGCCTCCTCGCCGTACGAGCGCCTGCGGGCGATCATCGCGCTACATGAAACCAAAGGGAGAAGACGTCTACGAGCCAGCTAATATGCTGGCTCGCTGCTGTGGTGGATATGAGGGCACAGGCGGTTGGACTCAAGACGGATCGTCTCTACGGGGTATTGGCGGCATGTGGCCGCTTCTACCCGGCCAACGCTTGGGTGGATGCGGCCGTCATCCCGGCGGCCAGTAAGAGCTCGGCCAGGCCGTGGACCAGGGTGGGATCGCGCCGGACGAGCTCCGGACAGAACACGAGTCCGATCCAGATCCGCACGACTGTCTCCGGCTTGGGCGCTTGGCGCTCGCCCCGCGACAGGCGCAACAGGTACGACCGGTCAACCCCGCTGATCGCGGCGACCTGGGTCAGGTACTTGCCGGACGCCGTGAGCATGCGGTTGAACGTGCCAGCAAATTCATTGTGCATCTCGCTCCTTGGTCAGACCAGATGCGACACCTGACCTGTTCCGCGTGCGAGGCCACCTCGCCCAACCAATCACGCGCGAACCTGTGCCCTCACGCCAAGTAAGGCGGCAAAGTGGCCACCGCCAACGGATGGTCCTCCCGACCAACAAGGCGCGCCAGGCGACGGCGCGGTGGGCCGCTGGCGGCAAAAAAGGCGGGAGGGCGGCTGAACAGCTTGACCATGCGATCGCG
>JBOGUE010000619.1:0-2365 GCA_050695955.1 Thermomicrobiales bacterium
CCGGTGGCGAGGCCGCGTTCGATCTCGGCGACGGCCTGTTCCGCCTCCGCCAGCCGCCCGCCCATCACCAGCGCCCAGGCGCGAGAGCGCGTCAGGCGCGGCCGGGCCCGCCATGCCTCCACCGGCAGGGCGTCGAGCCATTGGAGGAAGACCGTCACCTCCCCGCCCGCCCAGAGCAGCCGATCCGCCGCGCGTTCCAGGATCGCCGCGGCCTGCCCCACGTCGCCGCCCGGCAGGGCATGGCGCACCGCGTCGAGCGGCGATCCCCGCTCGTCGTACCAGGCCGCCACGCGCCGGTGCAGTCCTGGCTCTCTGTCGAGGTGATCCCGCCGCAACCGGGCGCGCAACAGGTCGGAGAACAGGCCGTGGTAGCGGAACCACTCCCGCCGATCGTCCAGTGGCACCAGAAAGAGGTTGGCCCGCTCCAGGTGGTCGATCATCTCGCGCCCGTCGCCTCGGCCGGTGACCGCGTCGCAGAGCGGGGCCGTGAGCCGATCGAGGATCGCCGTGTCGAGCAAGAAATCGATCACCTCGGCGGGCTGCCGGGCCAGGACCTCCTCGCCCAGGTAGTCGGCAACGTCTCGGTGGGTGCCGCCGAATCCGGCGACAAAGCCGTCCGCGTCGGCACGGCCTTCCAGCGACAGTGCTGCCAGCCGTAGCCCTGCCACCCACCCCTCGGTCCGCTCGACCAGCGCCGCGACCGTGTCGTCCCCGATCCCCACGCCCGGCATCTCGGCAAAGAAGCGCCCCGCCTCCTCGCGGTCGAATGCCAGATCGCCGGTGCGCAACTCGATCAGATCGCCTTGAGCGCGGAGGCGCGACAGTCGTAGCGGCGGGTCAACGCGACTCGCGATGACCAGATGCAACGCCGGGGGCAGCCGGTCGACGAACCGGTCGAGTGCCTGATAGGTTTCGGTTGCGTCGACGACGTGCAGGTCTTCCAACACCAGCGCCGCGTCGTCGCGCAGGGCCGCGGCCGCGTGCAGGGCGGCGTCGACGACCTGATCCACGGGTGGGCTCTGCTGCATCTTGAGCAGCGCCAGCGTGTCCTCAGCGACACCCGGCTGCAGCCGGTCGAGCGCCGCGACCACGCGCCGCCAAAAGCGCAACGGCACGTCGTCTGCCGCTTCCAGCGCCACCCACGCCACCGGCATCTCCGCCCGCGTCACCCATTCGGCCAGCGCCGTCGTCTTCCCCCACCCGGCCGGCGCCGAGATCAGCGTCAGCTTCCCCCGCGCCCCCCGCTCGATCCGCTCCACCAACCGTGGCCGCGCGATCCCTTGCCGCCGCGGCCGCACCGCCGCGCCCTCTTCCCCCATCATCGGCCACTCGACCGCAAAGTCGGCGTATTCAGTTCGGGTTGTGGTTTGCATAGGATCCCATCCTAGATCAACTTTTCCATCCCGTACTGCTATCGTACTCCGTCGCGCTTAGCCGTGCCTGCCGTCCTCTCCTCCCGCGTCATAAAATGGGGCATCCGCCCGATGGCGATTAGAGCCTGTCAGTCCGAGCGCACGCGAGTGACCGGCGGTCGCCGAGCTGGACAGTGCATTCGTGCGCCAGCCGGATCCTCGCCAGGCATGGGTCGTGGCCAGTTCCGGAGAAGTCTGACCGACAGGGAACCAACCCTGCTTCCAAGGGGTACTACAATGCGCAAGGCGCACGCTCGCACTTCGTTCCGACTATGCGCCTGTAAAGGAGAGGCCCATGCGTTCTCCGATCCTTTCTCGGCGTCTCTTGACCCCCTGCCTAATCACCCTGCTCGCCGCAGCGTTGGGACCACTGCTGGCACCGGAGGCAGTGCCTGCCGCGGAGAAGCAAGCCATCCTCCTCATTGGCTCGCGCCTCGTCGATCCGGCCACCGGCGAGACCCTCTGGGCAGCGGAACGTGCCGACTGGGTGACCTCCGCCCTCAGCCCGGACGGCATACTCTATCTCGGCGTCCCCGACCAGCGTGCCCGTAGCTTGGATGTTCTCGCGGTTTCGCCGATCGACCCCAAACCCAGGCGGATCGCCCAAGAGGGGTGGGACACCATCTTGATAGGTGGTGTCTCGCCGGCCGGGGATCGCCTCTGGCTCTTCATGAAGGGCGGTGGCCTGCCGAGTGGCCTCAAGCCGCTGTCCCTGCCGGGCGGGATGGCCGCGGCGGAACCAAAGCCGCGCGCCTACCGGGACGAGGGCTTCGGTATGCTCCTGAGCGACGGCAGCCGCTGGTACGGCACGGTCTGGCCGGATTGGGAGCTCGTGGAGGTTCGGTTTGCCGACGGTGCGCCGCATGAGGTCACCCCGCTCCCCGTCTCAGTTGGGGAGACCCTCCTGCTGTCCCCGAGCGGGCGCCGCCTCTACGTGATCAACTACCGAGGCC
>JBOGUE010000620.1:0-6194 GCA_050695955.1 Thermomicrobiales bacterium
ATCGCAGACCCATCAGGGACTGGCGTGTAGAACCAAGCCTCGCCCGGAAGCGCGCGGACGCCGAGATGCGAAAGGAGCGACACCATGCCAGCCTATCGATCCTCCCACCCACCCATCATGCGCGGCCCGATCGTCGTGACGCTCGCAGCGCTGCTGGCACTGACGGGCTTGAGAGGTCAGACCGTCGCGGCGCGGGAGGAAGTCGCCTTCATGGTCACGGTCCAGGTGTTCAACTGCCCGCCCGGCATGACAGCCGACACACTCGTCGGCGACGATTGCGCGCTCGCGACCGAGGGCTTCGACGCGGACGTACACGGGCGTGTATGTAGCGACGACCGCCGGCCAGCCGGTGATCTGCGATTGGTATCTCCTGACGGCGCCGGCCGATGCGTAGGGACGGGACACCGCAGACTGGGCCATCCGGTGCAACGATCACGAGGCCAGACGCCACGTCCGGCCTCGCGCTCGTGTCGGCGCGAGTCGATACCGCCGTCTGCCGGCTACGGCACCGCCAGCATCCGATCGAGCGCGATCTGGGCGTCGTGCTTCGTCTCGGGATCAACGGTGATCTGGTTGACGACTTCCCCGGCCGCAAGGTGCTCCAGCGTCCATAGAACGTAAGCCGGATGGACGCGGTACATCGTCGAGCATGGGCAGATCACCGGATCGAGGCAGAAGACGTGTTTGTCCGGCAATTCCTTGTCGAGCCGGTTGCAGAGATTGACTTCTGTGCCGACCGCCCAGGTGGTACCGGACGGCGCGGCGGTAATGGTGTCGATGATGTATTCGGTCGAGCCGTCGCAATCGGCGGCTTGCACCACCTCCAGACGGCACTCGGGATGGACGATGACGTTAACGTCCGGGTGCTCCAACCGTGCCTGCTCGATCTGCTCGACGGAAAATCGCGCGTGGACCGAGCAGTATCCCTTCCAGAGGATAACCGTCGCCTCACGCAGTTGTTTCGGTGTATTGCCGCCAAGGGGCTGGAAGGGATCCCAGACGACTATCTTGTCGAGCGGAATGCCCTTCTTGACGCCGGTATTACGGCCAAGGTGCTCGTCCGGGAAGAAGAGTACCTTCTCGCCGCGCTCGAACGCCCAATCATAGACGCGCGGGGCGTTCGAGGACGTGCAGACGATGCCGCCATTGCGACCGCAGAATGCCTTGAGGCTGGCAGCGGAGTTCATGTAGGTGATCGGCACGATGCCGGCGACACCCATCTGATCGAGTGCATCCCAGCACGCCTCGACGTCGTCCGGCTTGGCCATGTCGGCCATCGAGCAGCCGGCTTCCAGGTTGGGCAGGATGACCTGCTGGTGCGGCTGAGAGAGGATGTCGGCGCTCTCGGCCATAAAGTGGACGCCGCAGAAGAGGATAAACTCGGCGTCGCCACGACTGGCTGCTTGTTGGGAGAGCTTGAAGGAGTCGCCGCGAAAGTCGGCGAACTGAATGACCTCGTCCCGCTGGTAGTGGTGACCGAGGACGACGAGGCGGTCGCCGAGCTGGCGACGAAGCGCCCAAATCTTTTCGCTGCGCTCCTCGGCCTGCATCTTGAAGTAGGCGCGTGGGATGCGTTCCTGACGCATCGGCGTCGCGCCGTAGCGGTGCAGGAGGTCGTACGCGCCGACCCCTTCTTCAGGCACGCAACTCGCGGTCTCTAGTTGCGGTTCGATAAACCAGGGCGACCGGTGTCCGTTCGACCCGTCGACGCTCGTCTCGCGGGTCGTCCAGGTCGCCTCGAGGACGTTCGGCATACCTGTTGTTCTCCCGGTGTCCCGTGTTCCATTGGGGCCAGGACACCCCGCCGATCATTCCGGCGGAATAGTGGACGGACTCGTTGGCGGCCCTCCGCCTGAGCTGCCCACCGTGCAAAAGGAATGTTATGGGGGATGGGAGTAATTGTCAAGGTGACACTAAGTCCGATTCGCGCACATTTTTTTGTGTCGAGAATCCTGCCTCGATCCCCTCCTCATAGATTTTCCGCACAATATCTTCGATCGCGGGTTCCTCAATCGCGATGTCGCGGACGCGATTGCAGGCGGTAACCGCGGAGATCAGGGAGGCGGCTGAGATTGATTCGCGGTCGAAGCGAAGCCAATGCCGGGGACCGTCTGCTTTGACCGCCTCGACGCCCGGCATGGGAGGAGGTAGGACGAGAGGGGGTTCGTCCAGCGCGAGCTCGTCCGAGGGTTCGAGGTCGACCACCAGCGTGCGCGTCGCGCCGAAACGGGATCGAATCTCGTCGATGCCACCGTCATAGAGAAGGCGACCGTGGTCGATGATTATCATGCGCCGGCAGAGATATTCGACGTCGGCGAGGTCGTGGGTGGTGAGGAGGACGGTGACGCCGCGTTCGCGGTTGATGCGCAGTAGGAACTCGCGCACGCGTGCTTTGGCGACGACGTCGAGGCCGATCGTCGGCTCGTCGAGGTAGAGGATGGTCGGATCGTGGAGCAACGCGGCGGTCAGGTCGCCGCGCATGCGCTGGCCGAGCGAAAGCTGGCGGACCGGGGTATCGAGGAACTCGTCGAGATCGAGCAGTGCGCGAAACGTATCAAGGTTCTCGCGGAAGCGGTCGGCCGGCACGCGATAGACGTAACGCAGGAGGTCGAGGGATTCGATTAATGGCAGATCCCACCAGAGCTGGGTCCGTTGGCCGAAGACGACGCCGATGTGCCGAGCGAGCGCTTTCCGCTGTTGCCACGGGACGAACCCGGCGACGGTCGCGTCGCCACCCGACGGCACGAGGATGCCGGTCAGCATTTTGATCGTGGTCGATTTGCCGGCGCCGTTCGGCCCGACGTAGGCGACCATCTCTCCCGGCGCGATCTCGAAACTGATGCCGGCGACAGCCTCCACAGCCTTGCCCGCGCGATCGACGAGCCCGCGCAGTGCGCCGAACGCGCCACGCCGATGCCGGGCAACGAAGAAGGTCTTGGCGAGTTTGTCAGCGCGGATAATTGGCTGGTGCTGCGCTGGAATCATCCGTATCAGCTCCCGGTGCTGCGATAGCGTCGAATCCCGATGCGCCAGAGGAGGCCGGCGGCGACCGCGAAGCAAAGCGCCGCGAGCGGCGCTAGAAAGCGGGCGACGGAGGGTAGGCCAAGCGGATCGGGTTTGTCGAGCAGGTAGAGTGCGGGCTCGAAGACGACGAATCCGAGCGGGATGATCCAGAGAAAGAGCCGCCGCAACCACTGGTCGTAGATGTGCATCGGGTATTGCGCCAGGGTCGTCCCACCGTAGGTGAACGCGTTGATCGCCTCCGTCCCTTCCGTCGTCCAGAAGCAGAGCGTCGCCTCGATTGTAAAGAGCGACATAAAGAGAACGACGGCGCTCAGCACCGCGACCGGCGCGTAGAAGATGCGCCCGGCTGTCCACTCGACGTCGACGAGTGCCAAGGCGATGACGAGCGCGACACCGCCCTGGGTCAGACGACCAATATGCCGCAATTGGAGATCGGACGAGAGCACCTGACCGAAAGCGCTCGCCGGGCGGACAAGAACCCGGTCGAACTCGCCGCGAACCATCTGGTTCTGAAAGCCGGCGAATCCGCTGCCCACGATGTGAGAGATCGAGAATGGGATGGCGCTGAAGGCATACAGAAACGCGACCTCCCCGCCGCTCCAACCTCCGAGGGACTCGAAGTGGCGAAAGAGGATGTAGATCACAACCAATTCGGTGAACATGAGGGCAAAGTTGCTTGCAATCTGGATCAGGAATGAGACTCGGTAACGCACCTGACCGCGGACCCGGGCCCCGACCAAGCGCCCGTACAGTTGGAGTTCGAAGCGCAATGCGGACAACCTATCCACCTTGCACCTCCAGTTTCCTCACCGCGCGGCGCAGAATGAAATGGGCCAAGACACTGAGGACGACGGCCCAGAATCCCTGCAAGGCGAGCATCAAGGCGGGGTTGCCACGTCCGAGTGCAATGTCGACCGGCACCATGATGATCGAGCGGAAGGGCATTAGTTCAGTTAGGACGCGAAGCCAATCGGGAAAGAATGCAATCGGCACGAGCATGCCGGAAAAGAAGGTGGCGAGCAAGTACTGGACATAATGCATACCCCTGACGTCGAAAAACCAGAAAGCGCTAATGTTGAAGATGAACCGGACTGAGAAACTGACGACAACGGCGAGGACGACGCTCGTGGCGAAAAGTAGCCATCGGCCGAGTGACGCGGGCAGGGCGAGGTCGTACAGCAGGGCGCCCATCAGGAGCGTCGGCGCCATGCGGGTAATTGCATGACAGACGGCGCGGCCTAGGTCGCGGCTCAACCAGAAAGCGAAGTAGTCGATCGGCTTCATCAGGTCGGTGACGACATCGCCCGACTTGATCGCATTGGCAATCTCCCACCAACTCCAGAGATAGACAACCATGATCATCGACTGGCCGATCCAGACGAAGGTGAAGATCTCGGTCAGCTCATATCCGGCCACGGTGGCGTCACCCGCCCGCGAGCCGTAGAACCCGGCGTACATCGACGCGATCAACACGCCGAAGACGGAATTAGTGAACAGACCGGCCAGCGTCGCCGCCCGGTAGGCCAAATGGCGCTGGAACGACCGCTTAGCGACTTCAACGTAGAGTCGGACGGCGACGCGGTGACTGGTCGCGGCGGCTCGCGCGCGGTCGAGCGAGCCGCCAGGTGCTGAAAGCAAATCGTCCATACGGAGGGGATGCCTCGGCGTATCATTGCGCCATGTCGGAAGCAAAGGCGGAGGAGTATACACCTTGGTAGCGCAAGTGGAAGTGCTGACCCGAGATCAAGTGCCCATTGAGGAGACGTGGGACCTGACGACGATCTATCAGTCCGACGCGGAATGGGAGTCCGCCACGGCCAAAGCCAAGGAGTTGATCGCGGCGGCGGCCGCCCACCGTGACCATCTCGACGATTCGGCGGCGCGCTTGCGGCAGGCGCTGGACGACGTCATGGCCGCCCATCGGGTAGTCGAACGCCTCAACGTCTACGCTTCCCTGCGACGGGATGAGGACACAGCGGATACCGATGCGCTCGCGCGCTACGAGCGCGCGGTCGCGGTTGCAATCGAGGGCGGACAGGCGCTGGCGTTTCTCCAGCCCGAGATCATGACCATCACCGAGGAACGGCTTGCCGCGTTCATGGCTGACCCGGTTTTGGCGACCTATCGCCACATGTTGGACGACATCAACCGTCGCCGGTCACACACGCGGTCGATCGAGGTCGAGGAGGTCCTGGCCCAGGGAGCGGAGGTGACGCGCACGGCGCGTGACGCGTTCTCCGCGCTCGACAACGCCGATCTCACGTTCGGTAGGGTGCGCGACGAGGAAGGGCGGGAGATCGAGCTCACAAAGGGGCGCTACATGATGCTCCTAGAGAGCAAGGACCGCGACGTGCGGCGGCTCGCCTACGAAACGCTGATCGGCGCCTACGACGCGCACAAACACACGATCTCGTCTATCCACGGCGCGTCGGTACGAAAGGATGTCTTCCATGCGCGTGTACGCCATCACTCCTCGGCCCGCGAGACGGCCCTGTTCGACGACAATATTCCGCTCGCGGTCTACGACAGCCTGATCGCCGCGACCCGCGAGGCCCGCCCCGCCATCGAGCGCTATCTGGGCCTGCGGCGGCGGATCCTCGGCGTCGATCCGCTCGAGACGTACGACCTCTACGTCCCGCTCGCCACGCTGCCGGAGCGCACGTTTGAATACCGGGATGCCGTGGGCGTCGTGCTCGACGGCCTGTCGCGGCTGGGCGACGATTACGTCGCCGAGCTCGGTCGCGGCTTCGATGCGCGCTGGGTGGACGTGCGCGAAACGAAAGGTAAGCGGTCCGGCGCCTACTCCTGGGGCACGTACGGCGCCCCGCCCGTGATCCTGATGAACTGGAACGGGACGATGGACCACGTCTTCACGCTGGCGCACGAAGCTGGGCACGCCATGCACAGCCACTTTTCGTCCACCAGCCAGCCTTACCATGACTCGCACTACTCGATCTTCCTGGCCGAAGTCGCTTCGACCGTCAATGAGGTCCTGCTCACCTGGAAGCTGCTCGACGAGACGCCCGCGGACGATCCCGGCGCCCGCTTCTCGATCCTCAACCGCTTCGCCGACACGATCTACACGACGCTCGTCCGCCAGACGATGTTCGCCGAATTTGAGCAAAAGACGCACGCGCACGTCGAATCGGGTCAACCGCTCACCCTCGCCA
>JBOGUE010000621.1:0-3060 GCA_050695955.1 Thermomicrobiales bacterium
CGGGGCGGCGGGCGCGGCCGGGGCGGCGGCGCTTGCCGGGCAAGGTATGAGCTCGGCCGCTGCCCGGCAGGCCTCACCGGTGGCGGAGGGAGATGTCATTCGCTCTGGGGTCGAGGGCGTGCCGGACGCCTATTTCCAGCAGCCTGAGCCGTTCCAGTCGTACGACGGCGTCCCAGGCAATGGCGGGACAGTCCGCGTCTTTACGATTGCCTACAATCCTCCCCCGCCAGGCAGGGACGACAACCAGTACTGGCAAGAGTTGGAGCGCCGTCTGGGGGTCACCTGGGAACCGCAGATCACGCCGCAGCCGAACTATGGCGAGATCTCGGCCGTGTTGATCGCGGGCGGCGACCTGCCGGACCTCTTTTACCTCAATCCCGGCCAGAGCGCGCAGCAGCAATATCAGGCGATGGCGCAGGGCGCGTTCCTCGACCTCACGCCGTACGTGACCGGCGACGCGCTGGCGGCATATGGCAATCTCTCGACTATCCCGCAATTCATGTGGGACAACGTCAAGTTCCAGGGCAAGATATTCGGCGTGCCGAAGCCGCTCTGGCGCAACGGCAACCTCCCCTTCTACCGGGGCGACTGGGCGTCTACGCTCGGCATGACCTCGCTGGAAGACCCGGAGCAGGTGCGGCAGCTTCTGCTCGGCTTTACGAACAACGACCCGGACGGCAATGGCCAGGCAGATACCTGGGGTATGGGCCGGTTCAGCTCTGGCTGGAACAGCTGGGACAATATTCTGGCGATCTACATGTTCGGTGTACCGAAGGATTGGCAACTCAACGCCGACGGCACGCTGACGCACGCGATAGAGACCGAGGGGTATCGCCAGGCGCTCGACTTTTTGCGGCAGCTCTACGCCGACGGCGGCTACCATCCGGATGCCGCGGCGATGACCTTTAGCGACGCCCAAGGCGGCTACATCGCCGGCGAGACCGGTGTCCACTTCGAAGGGTTCCTCTCCTTCTACGGCATCGGCAACGTCACCTACCGTGGGCAGGAAATCAACCCCGCCTTCCTGAGCACACCGCTCATTCCGCGCGGTCCCGGCGGCGTCCCGGGCGTCACGCACAACGAGACCGGCTTCTTCGGCTTCACTGGCATCCCGTCTTCGATCACCGACGAGGATCGCATTCAGGAGTTGCTTCGCATCCTCGACTACCTGGCGGCGCCGTTTGGCAGTGAGGAATCGATCTTCCTGGGGTCCGGCATCGAGGGCGTGCATCATGATATCAACGAGGCCGGGGCGCGAATCATCAACGACCTCGGCCGCACGGAGCGAGGCGATCTTGTCTACGTGATGGGTGGTCTGCCCGTCTACTACTACCCAGACAACCCGCCGATCGCCGAGGAGATCCAACGGGTGGCGATCGCAGCCGTGGCCATCGGCGTCGACAACCCAGCCCAGGTGCTCTACTCGGAGACCAACGTCGAGATGGGTCCGCAGTTGGTTCAACTCGGCGGGGACCGCACGCTGGCGATCGTGACCGGACGCGAACCGCTGGAGGCGCTTGACGACGCGATTCAGGAGTGGCGAGATCGCGGCGGCGATCAGATCCGCGAGGATTTTCAGCAGGCGTTGCAAGAGCAAGGATAGGCGCGACCGTGCCCCTGGTTCCTGCTTGGTTGGTTGGTACATTGACTTCGCGTCAGGTTGGGCGGTCGGTCGGGGCGAAACGCGCCCCGACCGGGCCGTCATCACACAGGGCAATTGACATGAATGGAGGCCACAGGGGCATGACCACCCCAACAGCGCCAACGATCGCGGAAACCGGCTTCCGGGAGACGCTCGCCTACGTCCGTCCCAAGCCGGACGAGTTGCGCTGGCAGGAGATTCCGTGGCAAACGGAACTACGGGCGGCGTGCCGGATCGCGGCGGCGGAGCGGAAGCCGATCCTCCTTTGGGCGATGAACGGCAACCCGCTCGGCTGCACCTGAAACAACGGCGTGGCCGGCCGGGCGTCGGTCTTCAGCCAATCCGCGATCATCCGGCTCGCCAGCGAACATTTCGTGCCCGTCGCCGAGAACAGCTCCGCGCTCGAACGCCAGCAGGACGATAAGGGCGAGTTCTTCCGCCACGTCGCCGAGCAAGGACACTACGGCGGGCGAACCTACCCGACCCGTACTCGCCAGGGGAGCTACGCGTTCTCCGCCGACGGCCGGTTTCTGGGGGCCATCAACTCCCGCGACCCGGAGGCGAAGGCGGGGATGATGCGCACCGCGCTCGCCCGGTGGAGCGACGGCGACGGTGGCGCCGCGCCGTCGCCGGTCCAACTCGCGGACTCCGAAGTTGAATCCGACGGCTATCCTGACGATGGACTCATCCTCATGGTTGCCGCGCGCGACCTGCCGCGCGCGGTCGATACGCGGCCGGACGATTGGCGCAGAGTTGCCTGGAATCTTGACTACGCTTGGTTCACACGGGATGAAGCGACCGCGTTGGTTCCGGCTCGCGTCGAGGTCGTCGGTCGTCGGGCCGCGCCAGCATCGGTCTGCCGACGGCTCGGTCGGTTCCACCTGCGCGACTTCGTGCGTGGCGAGCCCTTCGCCTGGCCGGTGGCAGCGATTCGCCACGCCGAGTTGTGGTCGGAGGTCGCCGCCGTCGACGGAGCTGAGATTCGCCTGCGGTTACGCGGCGCGATTCGGCTCGAACACGAGGCGCACTGGATTCGGCCGGAAGACGGCGAGGAGCGGCGCTACCCGAGCGGTTATGACGCCGCGCTCAACGGCGAAGCAACCTGGGATACCGAACGCGGCGCGTTCACGACGTTCGACCTCCTCGCCGCCGGCCCTCGGTGGGGCGCGAACCAGTACAACAACCGGGACGACGACCTCGGTCCGGCGCCGTTGGGCATCGCCGTCCAGCTCGCGGGGAACACGCCCGCCGACCGCACCGCGCCGCACTGCCTCCGCACCTGGCGCGTGGCCGGCGCTGGCGCTCGCCCAAACCGGGTTGCGGTCGAGCAAGCGGAGTATTTTCGATAGCGGCGCGGGCGAGTCACCGACTCGCCCCTACCAAGATTCCCGGCGTTGCAATGCCAGGCTGGACTCCGC
>JBOGUE010000622.1:0-9889 GCA_050695955.1 Thermomicrobiales bacterium
GTGTTGGCCCAGGCGATCGTCCACGAGGGCATGCGCAACATCGCCGCCGGCGCCAACGCCATGCTCCTCAAGCAGGGCATCGACCTCGCCACCGGCGCCGTGATCGCGTGGATCAAAGAGCAGGCGACCGATGTCCAGGGTCGGGACGAAATTGCCCAGGTGGCGGCCATCTCCGCCGCCGATCCGGAAATTGGCGATCTCATCGCCGAGGTCATGGAGCGGGTCGGCAAGGACGGCGTGATCACGGTCGAGGAGTCCAAAGGCCTCCTCTTTGAGACCGAATACACCGAGGGCATGCAGATCGACCGCGGCTACATCTCCCCCTACTTCGTGACCAACACGGAGCGGATGGAAGCCGAGCTCGACGAGCCGTTCATCCTCATCACCGACAAGAAAGTCTCCTCAATCGCGGACATCCTGCCGGTGCTGGAGAAGGTCGCGACGGCGCGCGCGCCGTTCGTGATCGTGTCCGAGGACGTCGACGGCGAGGCGCTGGCGACGTTGGTCGTCAACAAGCTGCGCGGCACGCTCAACGTGCTGGCGGTGAAGGCGCCGGGCTTCGGCGACCGCCGCAAGGAAATGCTGCGCGACATCGCCATCCTGACCGGCGGCCAGGTGATCTCGGAAGAGGTCGGCCGCAAAATCGATAGCGCCGGCATCGAGGACCTGGGCCGCGCCCGCCGCATCGTCGCCACCAAGGACGAGACCACCTTCATCGAGGGCTACGGCGACGCGGATGCGATCAAGGGCCGCACCGAACAGATCCGCGCCCAGATCGAGACCACAACCTCCGACTTCGACCGCGAGAAGCTGCAAGAGCGGCTGGCGAAGCTGGCCGGCGGCGTTGCGGTCGTCAAAGTTGGCGCCGCCACCGAGACCGAGCTCAAGGAGAAGAAGCACCGGGTCGAGGACGCGCTGAGCGCGACCCGCGCCGCGGTCGAGGAAGGCATCGTGCCGGGTGGCGGCGTGGCGCTCATCAACGCCATCGCAGCGCTCGACACGGTCGAGGCCGAAGGCGACGTCAAGACCGGTGTCAACATCCTGCGCCGCGCGCTCGAGGAGCCGATGCGGGGTATTGCCGCCAATGCGGGCAAGGACGGATCGGTCGTGATCGAGATGGTCCGTCGCCAGCAGATCGAGCAGAAGAATCCCAACATTGCGTACGACGTGCTGGCCAATGAGTACGTCGACATGTTCACCGCCGGAATCATCGACCCGGCGAAGGTCACCCGCTCCGCGGTCGAGAACGCGACCTCGATCGCGAGCATGATCCTGACGACCGAGGCCCTCATCACCGACAAGCCGGAGGAGAAGGGCCCCGCGCTGCCGCCGGGCGGCATGGGCGGCATGGACTACGAGCCCGGATTATTCACGAAGTGGGTGGACGGTGGCGAGGCGGAGCCAGAGGTCCTGGCCGGGGTGGCCGGCAGCCAAGGAGAGCCGCACCCACCCGAGTGCTTCGCGCACGCGGCCGCCGATCTTCAGCAGGCGCAGGCGCAGCGTGTCGAGTTGGAGCCGGGCGGTGCCCGCCGTGATCAGCCAGCGGCGCAAGGTGTCGAGCAGCCAATAGGCCGCCGCGTGCAGCAGCAGCCGGAACTGATTGGCCCAGAAGCGATGGTCGCTGAGGCGGTCGGCGAAGCAGGCGCGCTTGAGATCCTTGATCCAGTTCTCGGCCTCGCCGCGGGCGGCATACCAGGCGTAGACGGCGGCCGGCGCCTCGGCGCGGGTGGTGACGACGAAGCGGGTGTTCGGACCCTTGGGCAGCGCCTCTGCCTTGACGATCACCCGCCGGGGCTGTGGCCAACTGCCTGCCTGGTAGGTCACCTCACCCAGCAGCCGGACCTTCTCGGCGCCGGTCTCGCGCTGCTGGCGCTGGGCATTGGCCAGGAGGGGCGCCGCCAGCGCGACCAGGCGGGGATTGGGGATCAGGCCGATGGCATAGGTGATGTCCTCGGCCTCGCAGAACTCATAGAGGGCCGGCACCGCGAACCCGCTGTCGGCCCGCAGCGCGATGCGCACGTCGGGCCACCGCTGGCGTAGGGCGCGCACGACCCGCTTGAGGACGGGCACGACGCCCCGGCTGGCATGCACGGCGCCCGGGCGGAGCACGGCGGTGATGAGGTGGTCGGTCTCCCCGTCGAAGATCAGCAGCGGGAAGTACATGTGCTGGGCGAAGTAGCCGTGGTAGGCGCTCCCCTCCTGCTGCCCGTGGGTCGGATCGTCGGTCCCATCCAGGTCGAGCACGATGCGGGCGGGGATGCCGTCGCGTTCCCGCTCCCGCAGGTAGAGCTCGCCCAGCGCCACCGCCAGCCGGTAGCAGGTCGTGCGGGTGACGGCGTTCTCCAGGCGGGAGAAGGTCGGCTGGCTGGCCAGGTCGGGGCCGCTCTCGGGCCGGCGGCCGCAGACCAGCTTGAGCAGCGGGTCGACCCGCAGGGCGTCGGCATCGTTCTGGTCGGCGTAGCCGCAGGCGATCTGGAAGACGCGCTGACGCACCAGATCGACCAGCGCATGGTGCCCCCGGCGACGGCGCCAATCGCGCACGGCACCGGCGAAGGCGTCGCAGATGCCCAGCACCGCGTCGGCTTCGGCCAACCAGGGCAGCCCGCCATCGGAGGTCACGCGGCCGCCGTCGAAGGCGGCCACGAGTGGTAGCGGGGCGGTGGGAAAGATCAGGGTTGGCGTGGCAAAATCGGAAGACACGGGGACCTCCTCCACTACGGGACGGCGTCAGCACCATCACCGTAGCGAGGGCGGTCCTCGTTTTTCAACCTGCTTCGTGAATAATCCGGGCTAGTTGGCGCAGAATCTCAACTCACGTGTGGCGGTCATACGAGCATAACAGTCGATTATCTCCTTCATCAGTTGCACGGCAATGCCGATGTGACGAGTTGGGACGACCCCGAAGCACTGGATATTGCGGCGTTTCGCGGGGCTTTGGACGACATGATAGATAAACGGTACCTCGTAGGGCACTTCAAGCTTTTTCAGGTATCAAGCACGCCCGAAGGTAGAGCCTTCTCGAAGGATCCGGTGTTGTCATGGGCCGGTATCTGTCGACGGAGACTGGACCCGGACAGCGAAAGCGTGCTCAAGACGATCAACATTCAAAGCGAGTGCATGGGTAAGATCTACTCATACCGCCGATGGGTTCCCTATGACCAACTAATACACGCGCTTGGCTGGGCGCCGATTCGCGACAACTTTAATCGGCTAGACAGATTTATTCGGGATCTACACGTTGAAGATTTCGTCGTCTTCGATGGCTCGCCCAGGTTAGAAGAATCCAAGGTCTGCGCGTCGTACGAAGGACTCGTGTGGACCTCGCGCCGAGATTTTATCGTCTACTGGTCAGAACTAGATGCACTTGTCAACGAATGGGAAACGTGCAATGTGGATTTCAAACGAGAGCTACCGCTGAAGAATCAGGACCAGAAGGCCGAATTCGTAAAGGACGTACTGGGCCTAGCAAATACACAGGCTAGTGGAAGGCGGTGGATGGTGCTCGGCTTTGACAACAAGACGCGGGCACAGCATCTTCCGCCTGATTCGGCCGAGTGTCTGAGCTATCAGCACAGTCTGACAAGCTTGACGGAAGAGCAACTACAACAGATCCTTTCAGACTGCACCGACCCCCGGTTCGGATAAAGCTGAAGCACATACGCTATCGGAAGGGTCCGGTTGTTCTCATTGAGGTGTTCCGGGACGCTCGCCTCGTGCCTCATCGAGTTTCAAAGCGGCTGCGCGGCGATAAGCGCTCACTGCAGCCAGGCGCCCTCTTCGTCCGGCACGGCAGCGTCACCGAACCTCCGACCGCGTTGGAATTGCAGTCATTGAAATCGGAGGCAGATTGGGCGAGGCGCGGTCTTACAACCGTTGAGTCCATATCGTAGGTCGGGCAAACCGAGCTATGCGAGGCCTTGGTGTCGAACTCTAGAGCAAGCGGTAAACGTCGCGACGGTGCCCGATTGCATTAATCGTAACCTGCTGTATTGCGTCATCGACTGAATAGATGATGCGATAGTCACCCATCCGAAGCCGGTAATGCTCGCTGTTTCGAAGGCGTTTCGACTGTGCGGGGTGCTGATCCTCCGACAAGGAGCGTAGGCGTTGCCCGATTCGGCGAGCCACGTCTGGCGAGAGTGACTTAAGCTCCCGCTGGGCCGAGCGGTTGATAACGACGGCATATGTCAATGGAGTTACTGCTCGATCTCAGCGAGGACATCCTCGAGCGGCCGCACCGGCTCGTGCGATCGTTCGCGAGCGATGTCTAGATCGAGCAGATCCTCTAGTTCCTCTCGAACCACGGGGTCGGCGATCATCAGCCCGATGAACTCATCGCGAGTGTCAGACGAGAGCGACTTGAAGGTGCTCCACATCTCTGTTGCATTTGTTGTCGTCTTCGCCATTGGTGCTGTCCTTTCGCCTCACGTACGCTCACCCCGTTGATTCTACTATCGACTTGTCAGGAAGCACGCGGTCCAGGATGTCGATTCTTACCGCACGCAAGGGAACGGCAGCGAGGAGCCGGAGGGCAGCGACATGCAGGTCTTTGTCGACGACGAGTCGGGGTATCGGCAATGGAAGGAGCGGAATCCGCGCGGATTTATCCTGAACACCGCAAGAAAGCCGGGGCCGGATTACCTTATCCTGCATCGGCCAACGTGCCCGCACCTCAACAGGGGCGGTGCAACCGTTCACTGGACCAAGCATTTCATCAAGGTCTGTTCGTTGCAGGTTGAGGAGATTGAGGCCTGGGTGAAGGCGACCGTGCCGGGTACGCCGCGAATTACCCGGTGCATGTTCTGTCATCGAAACTGATGGAGGATAGGCGCGTGCATCAGACGCACATCGAGGGGTTGATGACGGGCGAAGATCTCGACGACGAGGAGCCCACCGCCGACGAAACCGCCGAAAGTGAGGCGGCGTGGCAGGCGTATGTAGCTGGCGATGATCCAGGCGCGTCGATCGAAGAGGTCCGGCGCGGGCTTCTGGAAACCTGAGATGGCTGATCCGATGAACTTCTAACAGCGCGAAGCGCACGGTCTGCTGTGGAAGTTCCTTGTGATTGATCATCGTGGATGCTAGCATCGAAGCTATCGGATAACGTCAGTGTTCTGACAACTCGGAAAGTTACCCAATGGTCGCGCCACTTCCGAAGCCAACAACCTATGATGAGGAAATCGTCGATCTTAAAGCGCTTTTTGTGACGCCTGAGGAAGGGCGGCGGTTGTTTGACGAGGCCGCGAGGGAGATGGTCGGGATGAGCGGCGACGAGTTCATCCGGCGATACGACGCCGGTGAGTTTGCCGTCATTCCGGATGACGTCGAACACCGCAACATCATCGAACTTACACTGTTGATCCCCTTTGGCCGCTAGAACGCCGCGAGCAGCTGTAGAGGAGGTCCTCGGCGGCCTCATCGCCATCACGCGTTGCGTGACGGATCAGCCGCTGCATGCGATTGGGAACCGACAGGCCGCACAGGATCGGACCAGTATCACCTTCCTTCCACTTGTTCGCCCGGCCACGTTACACGTGATTCCAGGTCGCGTTCGCGTGGCGCTTGCGGTCAAGCACGATCTCTCGATCGTGCGGAGTGCGGAAAGTCGGGGAGGCTTTGAGGCCGTTACGACTGCATATTCGTATCGGATCCTGGATCATGGTGGACACGAGATACTCGCGTACCACTGGCATCCTGCCGGCGCCAGTCCAGTCACCCGTCCTCATCTTCATCTCTCGAACCGTATTCAGGCGATCACTGCCGACCGTGGAGGTGGTATCGTCACGCTTGCCGAAATGCACATTCCAACGGGATTCGTCGGCACTGCCGACGTTGTCCGTCTCCTCATCACCCAGTTTGGCGTCGAGCCGAAGCGACAGAACTGGGCCGATATCCTCGAGGCCGCTGCTCCCGCTCAGGAGGGCGTTCGTTCCTAAAAATCGCCGCCGCTGAAGTCGAAGTCGGCGCCGGTGTCACCACCAAAGTCGCCCGTGTCGCCTTGGTCGAAGGTGTCGGCGGAGGCATCGTCGGCAGGATGGTCGGCGGAGGGTTCGTCGCCGGTGGCGGAGGCTTCCGCTGAACCTTGGTCGAAACCGGAGTCGTCGAAAAATTGGGAGGCGACCATGCCGCCGACGATCATGCCGGCGAAGCTGCCGAAGAAGCCGCCCATCATCAGGCCGCCCATGCCGATGCCGGGCCTCGCCATGCCGGAAAAGGTACGCTCCAGCGTGCCGGGACGCTGCATCTCAGCGTGGGTGGCGACGCGTGCGAGCGAGCGGAGGTCGTCGCCGGTGCGGGCCGCCGCCTCGCGCTCGTACTCTGGGAGTTCACGGCTCAGTTCCTGGAGCACCATCTGGCGCTGCTCGGGCGTGAGCTGGGCGAAGGCTTCGGCGTGCGCCTGCTCGACTGTTTCCGGCGGCGCGGTGCGCAGGAGGTAACGATAGCGTTCCACCGCTTGCTCGTCGGTCATCTGCTCCGGCGAGCGGCGCTGGGCTGGCCGCGTTGAGGCGTAGGGCGGGGGATGCCGGTCGTCGTCACGGTCGCGGTTGCGGTTGCGGCCCAGCAGCCGGTCAAGAATACCCATCGTCGAATTGCCTCCATGCCTGTGTGTATTGCTTCGTCTGCTCGTCAATCACGACGTCGTGTCCGAGGATCGGTGTAATGTCCTCGCCGCCGTCGATTGGGGCGGTGGCCCTCTTGGTGTGCGCGGTCTCGGCAAAGAACTGGCTCGCCGCCCAACTGCCGACGAGCATACCAGCAAAGCCGCTGGTCCTGTTCTCGCCTGGCGGAAGATCGAGCCGTGGGAGCACGCGCTCGAGGGTGCCCGGATGCTCCAGCTCGGCGCGGGTTGCCATGCGCGCAAGCGACCTGGGTTCGGCGGCGTACCGGGCGCCGGTTTCCCATTCGAAGGCCGGCATTTCGTGGCACAGCTCGGCCAGGATCGTCTGGCGCTGGGCCTGGGTTAGTTGGACGAATGCCGAGGCGTGGGCCTGCTCGATCGTCTCCGGGGGGGCGGATCGCAGGAGGGACCGATATTGCGCGATGGCCTCTCTATCCGTCGGGCCGATCGCGGGCATCGGCGAGATGCCGCTGTCATTCTCGTGGTGTCCGTGGAATCGGTCGAATATCCCCATGGCGCGTCTCCTCCATCGAAACTGCAACTGCCTGCTCGCATGGGACAATCGGAGTGAGAAGATCACCGACGCCATGGGGACCGCACGAATTGTGCCCACTCGTGATTTCTCCCCGGCCAACGCGCCGATGAATTGTCACAGCAAATAATTGAGAACCGCCACGTCATTGTACATGATAACGGAATCACAAAAATATCTATCCGTACATATTGACAATCCGCCGATACACTGGTACTTAACGATTCTCTCACAATGGGTGACGTCCCGCGACAGTGGCACTCGGCGGAGGCGCATCGGCATGGCCGCCTCAGAGGGTCCCGGGCGGATCTCCCGCCGTCGTCTCGTCAAGCTCGCTGGATCCGCGACGGTGGCCGCTGGGCTAGGAATAGCACGGTTGCGGGAGGCGTTTGCCAAGACGGAGCGCCCACCCCAACGACGGACGATGCTCCTCTACGAGCTGGACCCGGAGTGGGGCGCTGGCGATGTGGGATGCCCCGCCGATGCGGCTGGGGCACACGCGGCAAGTCACGCCTGCCATGCCTGCATGGCGTGCCATGGCCACGCAACGCATAAGCAGTGGGCATCGGCCGCATGCGTCAGACCGGCGCACGTCGGGTGCCGTTGCGAGATCAGATCGCGCGCGGTGTCGGTCGGCGTGTACCGGCGAAGGTTTGGAGTCGCCGGGACGCCGAGCTTCCAGTGCGAAATCGACGACCGTTGGTAGTGTGACGACGCGTATGGCGCGAGGAGGTGAGCGGGCGGGCTGGAGAAGCCAGCGGCGTGGAACGGCTCGGCCGGTGGACGCGTCGCGTGGACGCGGTCGGCGGCCGCGGGTGGTGGCCGTGGTTGGTGGACGACTCGTGCGGAAGCGTACGGAGGACGACGGCGGTGGACGCGAACCGTGGCCGCGGGTGGCGGACACGACCGACAAACACGGCACGGGGCACGGCCTCCTCGCGGAGGCACGGTCACCGAACGTGTGCGAACGGCGTGGCCGCCACCAGTGGTCGCGAACCGTGGCCGCCGCCGGTGGTCGCCGGGCGGGGAAGCGCGAGGTGGTCGCCAATCATGGTCGCTGCGCGCGGTCGTCGGACGTGGTCGCGTGGCGTCGACGTCGGTCGGGTCGCGTACACGTGGCTGGCTCCTCCAGCTCGTCCGGTCTCTCACTAATTCAGTCTCCCCCGATCCGGATCACGTCCCGACCGCCTCCGCCGGGTGTTCAGCCGAGGGCGAGGGTCATGGCGGAGGCGGTCGGGACTGGCAATCCGCTGCTAATCGGCCTCGTCCATTTGCGGCAAACTCGACGTTGTCTGAGACCACTCGGTGAGCATGCCGGCAACAATCGCCTTGGCGTCCTCGACGCCCTCGGCCTGCCACCGTGCTTCGGGGCACTGGTCGGCGGTACGGAGCACCAACGGATCGACGCTGATCGGCGCACCGGTGAGAAGGGCCAGGTTGAGGGCGTCGCTGGGACGGGCGTCGACGGCGCGGACGCCGGCGGGGCCGTCGACGACGACCTCGGCGTAGAAGACTTCGTCGGCGAGGCGGCTGATGCGGACTTCGCGCAGCGTGCCGCCGGCCGCCTCAATGATGCCGGCGGTGAGCTGGTACGCCATCGGGCGCGGCGATTGCACCTTTTCCAGTTGGAGGGCGAGGGCTACTCCCTCGAACTGGCCGATCCAGATCGGCAGCGTGCGTTCTTTGTGTTCGTCTTCGAGGAGGACGACGTGTCGTTGCGGATGCGGGACCTCGTCGACGCGGTAGCGGCGGACGTCGCGGATCCGCATCGTCACCGGCTGTTCAGCGGCCGCGGCGTCGGGCGCGATCTTGCCAACGGCGGCCATGCCAGCCAGAGCACCGGTGCCCTTCGCCAACGTGCGGCGGTTGAGCTTCTCGTCCATGGTCTCCTCTGCCTTCCATTCAGCCAAGAGTCGACGGCGCAGGGTCGTCCGCGCCTTGTGCAGGCGGGTTTTGACCGCGCCCACCTCGATCCCGAGCAGCGTTGCCGTTTCGGCGTGGGTGAAACCCTCCAGGTAAAAGAGCAACACCGCGCCACGCTGTCCCGACGGCAGTCCGGCGACGGCGCGTTGAACCTGAGCGCGCAGGTCCGCCGCTTCGGTCGCGGCCTCGGGACTCGGCTTGTCGTCGAGTGGCTCGCGGACGAGCTGTCCGCCGATCAATGCTTCCCACGACCAGGACGAGCGGAGGCGGTCGCTCTGCCAACGGCGGCAGACGTTGAGGCCGATGCCGGCCAACCACGAGCCGAACCGCACGGGGTTGTGCAGGCGGTCGAGCGAGAGGAAGGCCTGCAGCGCCGCCTCCTGTGCGGCGTCTTCGGCCAAGGTGGTATCGCCTAGTGCCCGTTGGCAGAGGCGGACGAGCAGCGGCCGATGGCGCACGACGAGCGTGGCGAACGCGTCCTTGTCGCCGCGTCGCGCGGCCTCGACCAACTGGTTGTCAATGACCTCCGGTTTCATTGCCGTGCGCGCTCCGGCCTTTTCCCGGCTCGTCTACTCGATAGTCGCTGAATGTGGCGTCAAGGTTACCCGCTACAGTACTCGTTATGCCGAGCCGCCTCATCCGTCATTCCGATCGTCCCCTCCGTCATGCCGATTGCCCCTTTCGTCATTCCGATCGCAGAGAGGAATCCGGCCCTGTGCATTCGGACCGGCAGATTCCTCGACGGACTCCGGACTCCGGACTCCGAAGCTCGGCATGACGGGGTGGGGTGTTCGCGGAATGACACAGTTGGGGGG
>JBOGUE010000623.1:0-10526 GCA_050695955.1 Thermomicrobiales bacterium
GTCTCCATAGGCGTTAGGTGTTAGGCGTTAGGCGTTAGGCGTTAGGCGTTAGGGTAGGGGCTCCGTCGTGTCTCCTAACGCCTAACGCCTATGCCCTAACGCCTTCGAGGCGGTAAAACGCCCGTGCCGTTTCCCGCATGATCTTGGCCCGCGCCTCCGCTGGCAAGGTGTCCAGCACCGTCTCTTCGGGCGTGCCGGCGTGCCAGTGCGGGTCGTCCGTGGCGAACATCAGCGTGTCGAACAGCCCGTCGCCGGCGAGGAGGTCGAAGAAGGCGCGGGCCTGGTCCGGGTCCGAGGGCGCGTCGAAGGGTTGGATCGTGAGGCGGACGTGCTCGCGAATGTATTCTGAGGGCAGGCGGCGCACCCAGGGCACTTCGCGCCGCAGCCCTTTCCACTCCTTGTCGAGCCGCCACAGGAAGCCGGGTAGCCAACTGAAACCGCCTTCGACGAGGGCCACCCGCAGCGTCGGAAACTGGTCGAAAACCCCCTCGGCGATCAGGCTGAGGAGTTGCGATTGAAAGACGTGCGCCATGCCGGCGTACTCTTCGAGGTAATAGGTGGGCCAGCCAACCGGCGTCGGCGGGTAGCCGGGGCAGCCGCCGAACTGGATGCCGACGACCAGGTTTCGCTCCGCCGCGGCGGCATAGATCGGATGGAAGCGCCGGTTGCCGTAAGGCGCGGCCGAGCGCGCCGGCAGGAAGATCTGGACGAAGCCGGGGTGATCCCCGACCCGCTCGACCTCCCGCGCCGCCATCTCCGGTTGTTGGCTGGGAACGACGATCGAGGCGCGGAATCTGGGTTCCACGTCGAGCCACTCGGCGATCAACCAGTCGTTGACGGCGCTGGCGAGGGCGGCGGCGGCGTCCGGGTTGTGGATGCTCTCGATCGCGTAGTCGCAGTTGAGGATGCCGATCTCGGCGTTGCCGGCGTCGAGCGTTCGCGCTCGTACCGAGTCAGGATCGGATGCGGGCGGCGTGCCATCGGCTGGCCGCAGATCGGGTCGCAGCGAGGTGGCGGCGCCGCGCGGATAGGCGGTGTCGACCGGCCCCTTGAAGGCCGAGACACGCGTGACCTCCTGCCAGTGCTCCGACAGGTACGGCCGCAGCGCCCCGATCGCGTGTACGCGCGGGTGAATGTCGCAGTCGATTCTGCCGCCCGCCGATTTCGCGTCTGACCCCATCGTTGCTCCTTCTCTTGGGCAACCGTCATCCTACTGCAATCTCACATTCGCCGCCGTTCCCATGCTGCCATTCCTGTTAACGACTCTGCCGTGCCCACACTCTCAGAAGAAAGTCATCCATCGCGACAAACCGATCTGCGGCCAGCTTGAGTTCCGGATGTAGGCCGGCGTCCGGGGATTCAAAGTGCGCAATGAATACGTTCTTGCCTAGTCGCTTGACCTCATGCACAAGGGGGACGTAATCGCCATCGCCTGCCATCAGGACAAGAATGTCATAGTTGTTGAGAAACGCATTGCTCAAGACATCTTTGGTGAGGGCAATATCAACTGCCTTTGCCTTCTTCCCTCGCTGCTTGTGAAATACTTCTGGGGTAAAGCCTAGATTCCAGAGAGCCGAGCGGGTAGAAGCGATCTGGTCTCGGTCTCCAGTTGCAGAGGTATGGTAGAAAGCGCGAATCGCGTTTGGCTCAAGGAACTTGGCCACTGGTTCAAGATGGCGATATCGGAGAACCGCGTCAACGTTAGGGAACCAGAGGAAAACATCGGGCTGATGGAAATCCCCGGGAATTAGAGTGACTCCCTTGGAAGCCGCAAGCTTCTGACCGCGAACGGTAAAGTTCTCGCCATCAACGAACATCATCCATCGGCGAAAAACGGCGCTCATCTCTCTTGACCTCACTCGGTGCAGGATCACCGATGATTGCGAATTCTCCCCTTGTATTGACTACCCATGAGCGAGGAACGCGCGGGCGGCGAGGAATGCATCCTGAAGTCTGCCGGTGTGGATCGCTTCGGCCGGCGCCATGTCGCCGAGCTCTGGGTTGAGTCCGATGAACCATGCCTTGACCGTCTGCGGCGAGTCGTGGGTGAGCAGCAGTTGCACAATCTCGTACGCGGCGCGCAAACGTTGCTCCGTCTCGTGCTCTCGAATGACAGTCACCTCGCCGCTCGCCCAGCGCGTGACCGTCTTCCCATCTTTCACGCCGGCCATATACGCGGTCAGGCGTCGCGACAGCAGGTCTTGGAGGAGACCGGCGATCTCACTCACCGGGGCGGCCATTGCCTGACGGTGGATCTTGCCAACGGCGGTCATTTCCATGGAATTTCGCCTCGCCAATGCCACACTGATGTCCCAGCTATGTCCATTCTACGAAGGCCTGTCAAGGAGCAGCCGTACCGATGTCGCCCGCCAATGGATTCCCCATGCCGACTACGCGACAATACCGGCAAGAAGCGTTCGGGGATAAGCGTACACGGGAAGGAAACACCATCATGGCGATGACGCGGACGTACAACACCGCCGATTTGGTGCAGAAGGACCAGGCGCACATGTTGCACCCGGTCTCGAACCTGCATCAGGTGCGGGCGCACGGGCCGCTGGTGATGGCGCGGGGCGAGGGGGTGTACCTCTGGGATACGGAGGGAAAACGGTACATCGATGCCTTCGCCGGGTTGTGGAACATCAACGTCGGGCACGGCCGCCGCGAGTTGAGCCGGGCGATGGCCGAGCAGGCGGACGAGGTCGCCTTCGTGCCGACCTTCTTCGGCTTGGCCTCGCCGCCGGCGATCGAGCTGGCGGCGAAGCTGGCCGACCTCTTTCCTGACCCGATCAACCACTTTCAGTTCACCTCCGGCGGCGCCGAGTCGAACGAAACCGCGCTCAAGATCGCCCGCTACTACTGGCACCTGCAGGGCAAGCCGGCGAAGGTGAAGATCCTCTCCCGGCAGATGGGCTACCACGGGATCGCGATGGGCGCCCTCGCCGCGACCGGCATCCTGGCCTACCACCAGGGCTTCGGGCCGATCCCGGAGGGATTTCTCTACCTGACCGCGCCGTATCAGTACCGTAATGGCGCGGGGATGAGCGAGGACGAATTTGTCGCTCATCTGGTGCGGGAACTGGAGGAGACGATCGCGCGCGAAGGGGCGGAGACGATCGCCGCCTTCATCGGCGAGCCGGTCCAGGGCGCGGGCGGCGTGGTGCCTCCCCCGGTTGGTTACTGGGCAGCCATCGCGCCGGTGCTGAAAGAGCACGGCATCCTGCTCATTGCGGACGAGGTGATCTGCGGTTTTGGGCGCACCGGCCAGATGTTCGGCATGGAGACGTACCAGTTCAGCCCGGATATCGCGGCCTTCGCCAAAGGGGTGACCTCCGGCTATGTGCCGCTGGGCGGCGTCGGGGTGACCGACGAAGTCTTCGAGGTCCTGGCCGAGCCGGACCAGATGTTCATGCACGGCTTCACCTACTCCGGGCACCCGGTCGCCTGCGCGGTGGCGCTGCGCAACATTCAGATCATCGAGGAGGAGCGCCTACCGGCCAACGCCGGGGAGATGGGCGATTACCTGCTCGGGGAGCTGCACCGCCAGCTTGGCGACCACCCGCACGTCGGCGATATCCGCGGCAAGGGGCTGATGCTGATCGTCGAGCTGGTGGCGGACAAGGCGAGCATGGCGTAGTTCGACCCGGCGCTGAATATCGGCGGCAAGGTGACGGCCGGCACCCGGCAACGCGGCCTGATCGTGCGCGCCAGCAACGACGGCATCGCCATGGCCCCGCCGCTGATCATCACCCGCGCGCAGTGCGCCGAGGTCGCCGGCATCATCGCCGAGACGGTGCGCGCGGTCCGCGGTTCGTAATCTGGAGGTCATCCTGACATGGCACCTGAACGCGGAACAGAACGCTCAGGGAGTCTCACGGTCCGTGACGATCAGCCGCTGATCGGAATCATCCTGCCCGACGACGGCCGGGAGGTGACGCGCTATTTTGCCGACGAAGCCTCGGCCGATGCCGCTGTTTCGGCCCAGACCGCGGCTCGTGCGCGCGCCTTGGCGGGAGCATGGAGCGATCTCGATTGGGATGAAGCGGTGGAGGAGCTGGACCGCATCCGGCACGACAGCGTTCCGACGACGCCGATCGACGACGAACTGTGAGACGCTACCTGCTCGACACGACTCCATTGACGGCCTACGTGTTTGGTCGGCCGGCCGCGATGTCGGTCATCGACCCGTGGCTGGACCAGAACGAGGCGGCAACGAGCATCCTGGTCTACGGCGAGGTCATCGAATACCTGATGGGGCGGCCGGGATATCCCGAACGGTATACACAGTTCCGCGAACTGCTTCGGGAGATCACCCCTATTTCCTGACGTATCCGATCTTGGATCGCTATGCCGAAATCCGGCGTCAACTTCGTCCGCCCTATGGACCAGGATTGATGGGCGATGTGGATACCTTGATCGCGGCGACTGCCCTGGAACACAACCTCACCGTCGTCACGACCGACGGCGACTCCAACCGCGTTCCCGATCTCTCTGTCATCTTGCTCGATCGGAGGAGCCTCGCGCCCGTACGCTGACTCGTCTGGACGACAGCTACAAATCCGGTGTCGGCAGGCCATGCATGCCGAGGGTGAGAAAGAGTTCGCCGCCGTGATGGAGGTCGTGCTCGATGACGTGCCAGATAACCCACTGGCGCTTGCGAGTGCGACCGCGGGACGTGGTGAAGGTGTAGTCCAGGTCGGCGGGCGTCCAGCGGTTGAGGCAGTCCTGCACCATGTTCCAGGTCGCCTCGAGTCCTGCGACGAGCTCGGCGGCGGTGCGGGGCGGGGCGTCGTCCGCATCCCAGGGGTCGTAGACGGCCAGCGCTGAGTCGCCCTCGCCCATCACCGTCTGAAACCACCCGATGCGCGTCCCGATGATGTGCGCGGCCAGCACCCAGACCGGACGGAGCGACGGCGCGGCCTGGAGGGCGAGCTGCTCGGCCGATAGCGGGCTGATCGCCTCGGTCAGCAGCGTTTGATAGCGTTCCCAGCCCTGATAGAAGGGCGCCAGGGTCGTGGCGTTCTGCTGCACGTTTCGCTCCTCTGTTGGCGTCGATTGCGCACGTTTCGCCCTTCGAGCCTAGCATCGAATGCGGACAGGTGCGGTCCTATTGGCAAGGCGTCGTTCTGTAGGGGCGCCGCGTGCTGTGCTCGTCGGACGAACGGTTATCGGCCCACGGCCGATGCGCGCCCGCGGCGGGCGGACACGGAGATCCGCCCCTACCGGGTTCGTTTCATGCAAGGCGCAATGCACCGACGCGGGCACAGCAAGCAGCTCCCCTACGCGGGAGGCATTGTGGCCGAGGATGACGCCTCGTCGTGGCGGGTGACGGCGTGGGAGAGGGTGGCGATGACGATCCCGAGGCCGACGACGAGGACCAGACCGCCGCGCAGGGTGAGGAGTTCCCCGGCCAGGCCGATCAGGGGCGGGCCGACGAGAAAGCCGAGGTAGCCGGCAGTCGAGATCGCGGCGATGGCCACGCTGGGGGCCATGCCCGGCGTGCGGGAAGCGGCGGTGAGCACGATCGGGAAGGTAAACGAGAGTCCGAGGCCGACCAGACCGAAGCCGATCAGCGACGTGATCGTTTCGGCGGTGATCAGGGCGAGTCCAAGGCCGAAGGCAGCCGCGATACCGCCTAATCGCACCGGCAGGATAAGGCCGAACCGCGCGACGAGTGGGTCGCCGGCCAGGCGACCGGCCGCCATCGTCAGGGAGAAGACGGCATATCCGGCGGCGGCCAGGCCGGGTCCCGTTTCGACGGTTCGCCGCAGGTAGACCGCGGTCCAGTCGGCCATCGCGCCCTCGGCCATGAGGACGCAGAAGGCGAGGATGCCGAGTGCGGCCAGCGCCCGGCTGGGGCGGGCAATCATCGGGCCGTGACTGACGGCGTCGGCGCTGCCCGGCAGGAGCCAGCGCGAGACCAACACCACGATGCAGGCCGAGACGATGGCAACGCCGAGCAGGTGCGGTAACGGGTCGACGCCCAGCTCCGCGATCAGCCCGCCCATCGCCGAGCCGACCAGCCCACCGAGGCTGAAGAGGGCATGGAATGACGAGATGATCGGCCGGTCGTAGCGCCGCTGCACGGTTACACCCTGCGCATTCATCGCCACGTCGAGGCCGCCCATCCCCACGCCAAGCAGGACCAGCGCGCCGACCAGACCCAAGAGTCCCGGCGCCAGCGCCGGCAGCGGCAGCGCCGCGCAGAGTGCGAGGGCCATCCCATAGCTGACCGGCCGGCTGCCTATTTTGGCAACCAGCCAGCCCGTCGGCGGCATCGAGAACAACGATCCAACCGCGATGCCAAGGAGCGCCACACCGAGCGTGCCGGTGCTGAGGTCGAGCTCCTCCTGCACGGCCGGGATACGCACGATCCAGTTCGCCGCCGCCCCGCCGTTGACCGCGAAGAGGGTTGCGGTCGCGATGCGGGCGGCGTGGGGTTGCGGTACAGCCCTCACCCCCAGCCACCACCCAGAGGGTACCCGGCCCGTGCGCGAGAGAGGGGAGTACGGAGCGCGCGGTAAGAGCGGCTCCCCCCTTCCCCCCGATGCCGGGGGGAAGGGGGGTTGAGGGGGATAGGGGGACGCCAACACCCCATCACAGCACCGACTCCACCACCGTCGCGTCCGGCCGATGGCGCACGTCCGGAAGCAAGATCGTGCCCAGGCCGGGGGCGGTGGGGGCGAGGATGTGGCCGGCCTCGATCCGGAACTGCTCGGTTACCATCTCGGGGTAGGTGACGCGCAGGTAGGCGCGGACCGACTCCTGGTAGACGGCGTTGGTGGCGTTGATTGCCAGGTGTAAGCCGGCGAAGAGGGTAAAGGGGCCGGTGCAGTCGTGCATCGCCACCGGGCGCTTGTAGGCCTCGGCCATTGTCGCGATCTTCTTGCTCTCGGTGATGCCGCCGGCCCAGGTCGGGTCGATCATGATGATCTCGGCGGCGCGCTGCTCCAGCACCGGCTTGTACTCGTAGCGGGTGGTCAGATACTCGCTGGCGAGGACCGGGATCGGCGTGCTGCGCTGCAACTCGGCGAGGGCGGGGACGTCGTCGGCCCGCATTAGGTCCTCCAGCCAGGCAGGGCGGAACTCTTCGACCGCTTGGGCGATCCGCTTCGCCGCCGGCAGCGACCAAAAGCCGTGCCCTTCGAGCATGATCTCCATGCGGTCGCCGACCGCCTGCCGGATCTGGCGGAAGGGTTCCAGACCCTTGTGCAAGTCGGCGTTGTCGATGCGCTGCCCGCCGAGCGCGCGCAAGGACGGGTCGAACGCGCCGCGGAAGGAGCGCCAGTCGTCGTAGGCGCCGGGCGCATGGACGACGTAGTCGAAGGGCCAGATCTTCATCGCCTCGATGCCCTCTTCCAGCAGGTCGAGGGCGAGCTCATCGGCGCACGTCATGAAGGCGATCAGGTCTTCATAGCGGCCGGGAGCGCCGTCGGCGCCATAGGAGCTGCCGCCACGGGTTGGGCGGCCGTACGTGGGACCGCCGCAGGTGTTGTAGGTCTTGATCCGGTCACGGGCGGCGCCGCCGAGGAGTTGCCAGATCGGCATGCCGGTGGCCTGGCCGAAGATGTCCCAGAGCGCGACGTCGATGGCCGAGAGGCCGCGGATCTCGGCGCCTTTGCCGGCGATGTGGGCGAGCACCTCGTAGAGGCGGCGCCAGTGGAGCTCGATGGCGATCGGGTCGTGGCCGAGGAGCATGGGCGCGGCAAAGCCGTGGACAAAGCCGCGGACTGCATCAGTCATGTAGTAGGTGTCGGCGTGGCCGACGATCCCCTCGTCGGTGTGCAGCGCGAGGAAGAGGATGTGGGGATAGTCCGCCAGGTGGATCGTCTCGATCTTGGTCAGCTTCATGTTTGCTCCACAACGAAGGACTGGCTGCCGCTTGCGGGCCAGCGTGATGTCCCGCGCGGCAGTATCCTCGATTCTCTTTGGTTCCTGGGGCGTCGGTCGCAATGACCACTGGTATGGCATGGCGGAGCGCGCCGCCCGCGCCCGGTTGGGTGGGCCGTCAGGCAGCGAGAGTGCCGTGCTATGCTGCAATCGGGTTGTCGTTCATTGAGGATACATGGAGTTTGCCCCATGGCCAGCCTGCCAAGAGTAATCGACGTCGAGGACGCGCCCGATCTCTTGCGCCTTGTTGAAGACGTGCGTGAGACGCATGAAGCATTGGTCATCCGCCAAGGCGGCCAAGATGTTGCAGTTCTCACGCCTGCGAAGACCGAGCTAAAAAGGCGATCAGGGCGCGTCATCACCGCGGAAGAGATCGAGGCGGCTCGCTCCGCCGCGGGCAGTTGGGAAGGGCTGATCGACGCGGACCAATTCATCGAAGAAGTCTACGCGAGCCGCGATCGCTGGACGCGCCCGCCAGTCGATCTGTGAGCTATCTCATTGACACCGACGAGGTCATCAATTACCTCAGAGCACGACAACCGGATGCCACGCGAATCGGCGCGCTGATCGAGACACAGTTTCAGCTTTTCATCAGCCTCATCACGTATTACGAGATCTACGACGGTATCTTTCGCAGCAAAAATGTAGATAGAGCAGAGGCGGGATTTCTCCGGCTTCTCCAGCGCGTGGACATCCTGTCGATGGATGAGGACCTCATGCGCTTGGCGGCCCGCTTTCGCGGGCAATTGGAGACCGGTGGCCAGCGCATCGGCGACGCCGATACCATTATTGCCGCAACGGCTATTCATCTCGATCTTACCTTGGTTACTCGAAACGCGCGCCATTTCGAACGCATCTCGGGTCTCAGAATCCTTTCTGACCACATGGAGTCCTCGTCCACTCAATGATTGAGGCTGCACCGAAGCTCGCGCGCGAGGCGATAGAGATCGGCGAGATCGGGACGGCCGATGCCTTGGAACTTTGCGGCCGCCTCCGAGACAGGTACGACCTCGACGATGACGACCTGCTCGCCGTCCGGTGGGTTCGTCGGGTTCCCGATCAAGGTTATGTTGCCGTAGCCGACCAGCCGGCAGAAGTGGGGATGGGGCAGGTGCGGCCGGTACGGTTGGGTGGCGGATGACTCGCGGTGCCAGCAGCCGAAAGGGGTATAGGTCAGCAGCTCGGCCCCGGCCTCTTCGTGCAGTTCCCGTCGGAGCGCATCGAGGTAGGTCTCGTTGGGTTCGAGCGTCCCACCTGGCACTTCGACCGCGCCGTTCGCGAGGTGGAGAATCACCACCTGATTGTCCACGAACGGCACGATCGTGACGTTGCCGATCTGATCGTCTGGCGGTGGTTCGTTCGCCAACTCGAACAGGCAGCGAACCGGGCCGTGCTGGATCGACCGAAAGAGTGCAGGGTAGCGAACAGGCGTCGTTTGGTCGCGCGTGCATTCGTTCGGGCCGATGGTCATCCGCGCTCCTGTCGGGTGGCTCGTCGACAAGAATGCTATGCTGACACTACAGCATATGCGCCGCATGCGAAGGATTCACCAACCAGTGAGATGCGACTATGGCAAGCGAATCGAACGTGATCGACATCGACAAACCGGTTGACCTCGGCGACGTCGTCGATGACGTTCGTGCGACGAACGAGCCTCGGATTCTGCGGCGGAACGGAGAGAACGTGGCCGTGGTCACGCCGATCGGACCAGCCGTCGATCATAGTCCGGGAAGAGTCAAGACGCCTGAGGATTACGAGGCGTTTCGTCGTTCGGCGGGAGGGTGGAAGGGACTCATCGACGCCAACACATTCGTCGAAGAGGTCTACGAGCGTCGCTAGCGCTGGATAGGGTCATCGGTCGAACAGTAAGCGAGGTTCGCGCCGTCTGAGGCATTCGTGGCAACGAGCAAAGGAAGCCGCCCATGGCCGCAATTGCAAAGTCTATTGACGTCGAGGACATGCCCGAGCTTAACCGAATCGCCCAGGAGGTGAGCGAGTCAGGTGAATCGCTTCTGCTCCGCGAGAAGGGAAGGAATCTGGCGGTCATTCATCCTGCTGAGTGGAGCCACTCCATCGGCTCGCGCCGGATAAGGACGGCGGGAGATGTGGAAGCCTTTCTCCGCACCGCTGGCGGATGGAAGGATGTCGACACTGACCGTCTCATGAATGACATTCTTGAGAGTCGTAAGCTCCAGACACGTCCACCGGTCGAGCTTTGAGCTACCTCATCGACACCGATTGGCTGGTCGATTTTCTCAAAGGCAGACCGGCCGCCGTCCGCCTGCTAGGCAGGCTCGCGCCCGATGGCCTGGCAATCAGTCTTGTGACGTTTGGCGAGATCTACGAAGGCATTCGGTACGGACAGGATCGCGCCGCGGATGAGATGGCCCTTGCCGCGGCGCTTGAATGGATACCGATCCACGGACTCGATGTCGAAATCATGCGGCGCTTTGCCGAGATCAGGGGTGATCTTCGCAATCGACGACAGCTCATCGGCGATTTCGACACCCTGATTGCGGCCACGGCTCTCCACCACGATTTGACAATCGTCAGCCGCAATCGCGACCACTACAAGCGGGTGCCGAGTCTGAGGCTCCTGCCAGAGGATGACTGACTCCATGTCTGATCTCGTGCCG
>JBOGUE010000624.1:0-8185 GCA_050695955.1 Thermomicrobiales bacterium
GCTGCTGCACCACTGGTTCGGCACCCCCTGGGCAACCACCTGGCAATTCCTCTGGGAGTGCCACAACCGCGGCATCCAGCTCTTCGTGGCCGAGGAAGATTACCGGCCGCTGTTCGACGAGAACCACGAGGCGGTCAAGGTCGTCGAGACCTGGCAAAACCTCTTCGCCGCGGGCGTTCACCCGGAGAGCGCCTTCAACATGCAAGAAGGGGACTTCATCGACGCCTTCGCCAGCGGGCAATACGTCTTCAGCCCGCAGCAGACATACGACGCCCGCCGCTTCAACGATCCATCGCGGTCGCAGATCGCGGGCATGGTCGACTATGCGACCCCGCCGGCCGGGGCGTCGTGGGGCAAGCTCGAAATGGGCGGATACCTCATGCCCAAGCGGGACCGGAGCGACCAGGAGCTCGCGCGGGTGCTGCGCCACAACGCGTACTACGGGTACCGCGACCTCAACGACCAGCTCACCGTGGCCAAGCGCTGGGCGATCGAGCAGGCCCTGGGATCCGGCTACACGGCAATCCTCGAAGACCCCGACGTGCTCGCGGCGTATCAGCAGTGGATGCCCGGGGGCGAGCGGCAGTTCAACGATATGAAGATGTACTTCGACCAGGTGGTGTGGGACAACTTCTACCACTGCCCGTGGTTCAACGAGTTCCTCAGCATCGGGAAGGCCGAACTGGAGCCGGCAATCCTCGGGCGCCAGTCCGCGACGGATGCGATCTCCAACCTGCGCTCCGCCACGGACGAGCTCTACGACCGGTTCAAGACATCGTAGATCGCTGAATCGACGGTTCACCCCGTCCATCCCCGGCTGTCGGGCGGCAGCCGGGGATCGGGGCCCGGGCGGATAGGCGGCTCGTGTGGACTGGCGGGGAGCAGCCGCTCGCTGCGCCAGACCCCGTCTCTCCGAGCTCATCCTGACGGCGATATCGTCCGGTCACCTTGTTGGAAGCCGTTCGCCTGAGAGGGTCGTAGGACACGATGGTAGATCCGATGCCGGCACCAGCACCAGAGCCCGAGGTCGCGCCACGCCGGTTGCGCATGCCCAACAGCTCACGGATGAGCATGGCGACCTTCGCCTATCTCTTCACCGTTCCGCTGGCGCTCCTGCTGATCCTCTTGAATCTCTACCCGTTCCTGTATTCGCTCTGGCTGGCGCTCAACGACATCGATCTGCGCCTCAATAAATTCGAGTTCACCGGTCTGGACAACTTCGTCACGGCGCTGAAGAGTGAGAACGTCCATCAGGCCTTGCGGATATCGTTCCGCTACTCCGTGCAGGTGACGGTCCTGTCGACGCTCCTGTCACTCGGGATCGCGCTGCTCTTGAACGAGCGGTTTTACGGTCGCTCGCTCCTGATCACGATCAGCATCCTGCCCTGGGCGGTCTCGACCTATGCCGCGGCGATCCTCTGGCGGTTCATGTGGAGCACGGACACCGGCCTGTTCTCGGCCACGCTGCAGGTGCTCCGCATCACCGACGAGCCGGCGAATCTGATGAACATCAACACCGCGCTCATCTGGCTCGCGGTGGCGCATACGTGGCACATCGCGCCGCTCGGGGTCTATTTCATGCTCGCGACCCTGCAGGTCATCCCGCAGGACCTCTATCGCGTCGGCCGCATCGACAAGCTCGGTCCGTTTGGCCGGTTCCGGCACATCACCTTTCCCTACCTGAAGGCCCCGCTCCTGATCGTCCTGATTCTGAATACCCTTTCTGCCATAAACGTCTTCGACCTGATCTATTTCACGACCGCCGGCGGTCCGGGCAGGGCGACCAGGGTGATAACGTACGAGATCTACCGGGAGGCGTTCCTCAACCTCCGTCTTGGTCTGGGCGCGGCGATCGCCTATATCCTGCTGTTCATCGTCATCATCATTACCGTCGTCTATCTGAAAGTCCTGTATCGTAAGGAAAATCGCGAAGCCCGTGAAGCGAAGGAGGCGGCCGCATGAGATGGCGCGTCACCGGTCGCCGCGTCTTCATTTACGTCTGCGCGGTGCTCCTGGCACTCTGGACCCTGGTGCCGGTCTACTGGCTGCTCAATATCGCGTTCATGTTCAATGTGGAGATGATCTCGGTCCCGACGCACTTCTATCCGCATGATTTCACCCTGGCCAATTTCCTCCGCCTCTTCGATCGCACCGTCACCGGGCCCGCGGGAGAAGAGTTGCTGCCGATCCCGCATGGCGATTTCGTGCGGCGCGGACTTGTCAACAGCCTGATCGTGGCGTCCATCACGACGCCGCTGACGCTCGCGATCGCGCTCCCCGCCGCGTACGTGCTCGGTCGTTTCATCTTCCCCCATCGCAACAAACTGATCCTGGCGATTCTGCTCAGCCGCGCCTATCCCCCGGTCGCCGCCATCATCCCGTTCTACCGGCTCGCCGGCACGTTAAATCTGCGCGGAACGCACCACGGCCTGGTCATCGTCTACCTCAGCATCACGGTGCCGCTGGTCGTCTGGATCATGCTGGGCTTCTATAACGCCCTGCCGAAAAGCATCGAATCGGCAGCCCGCGTCGATGGCTGCACCCGGTTCAAGGCGTTCTACCGGGTCGTGTTGCCGATCTCCCTGCCCGGCATCGCGGCCTGCGCGGTGATCGCCTACCTGGTGGTCTGGAACGACTTCCTCTACGCCTTCCTGATCGCGACGGGTTCCGATGCGCTCACGTTCCCGCCCACCCTCTCGAACATGTTCTTCCAGTACTTCTATCCAACCGAAGCCGCCGCCGCGACGGTGCTCGGGATGGTGCCGGTGGCCATCGTCGCGTTCATCTTTCAGCGGTGGATCCGCCAACTCAATATCGTCGATCCCTTGTAGGGCGTAGATTCGGTCGTACCGTGGAGGAGTCGGATGGCACAGCCATCGGTGGCAACGGGTCTGGGGATTCGCCTGGACCACGTGCACAAGCAGTTCGGCCAGGAAAAGGCCGTACAGGATCTTTCCCTCGAGATTCGCGACAAGGAACTCCTGGTCCTGCTCGGTCCCTCCGGCTGCGGCAAGACGACCACCATGAACATGCTGGCCGGACTCGAAGAGCCAACCAGCGGCGAGATCTACTTCGGCGACCGTCGCGTCACCACGGTGCCGGCGGAGGAACGGGACGTCGCGATGGTCTTCCAGACCTTCGCGCTCTATCCGCACCTCAATGTACGTGACAACATCGGATTCTCCCTGAAGATGCGAGGCGGCCGGCGCGATACGACCGCCCAGCGGGTCCGCGAGATGGCCGCGCTGCTCCATATCGAGGGCCTGATGGACCGCAAGGTCACGCAGCTCAGCGGTGGTCAACGCCAGCGAGTGGCGATCGCCAAGGCGCTGGTGCGTCAGCCTTATCTCTTCCTGCTCGACGAGCCGTTTTCGAGCGTCGATGCCATTCTCCGGCGCGAGTTTCGCACGGAGCTCGTCCGCATCCACCGCGAAGTCCGGACGACGATGGTCTTCGTCACCCACGATCAGGAAGAGGCCATGAGCATCGCCGACCACATCGCCGTGATGCGCTCGGGCGAACTGATGCAGATCGGACCTCCACTTCGTTTGTATGATGATCCGGTCAACCTCTGGGTGGCCCAGTTCATTGGAGCACAGCCGATCAACATCGTCGATTGCCGGCTCGACAGCCGCGACGCGCCCGCATCGATACTGAAAGGCGCGGCGACAGTGCATCTGGGCGCCGGCCTCTATGACTCCATTCGCGGTGCGACTGATGCGCCTGAGGTCCTGCTCGGCATCCGACCAGAGTTTGTCATGCTCAGCCGCGAGGCAAAGACGCAACCATCCGTTCGGGCGCAGGTCTACACGCGGCAAGTCCTTGGCAATCAGATTCTCTATGACGTCGACATTGCCGGGCATCACTTGCTCGCCGTCACCTCAGCGCGCGAACAGTTCGACGTCGACGAGCACGTCTTTGTCGATTTCAGTTGGGATGACGTGTTCGTCTTCGATCGAGCGACCGAATCCCGCCTCCGCACGAAGGAGCAGCAAGCATGAAGGCAGCGGTCTTCCATGCGCCGTACCAAATGGAGGTCGAGGAGTTCCCGCACCCTCAAGCAGGACCGAACGACGTCGTGCTCAAGGTCCATGCGTGCGGCATCTGCGGTTCGGACCTGCACGGATACCGAGCCGGTCTCTGGGTCGAACCTGGCGAGGTCATGGGTCATGAATGGGCCGGGGAGGTGATCGAAGCCGGCAGCAACGTCCATCATCTGGAGCTCGGCGATCGCGTTACCGTCGGCAACTTCACCGGCGGCCGGGGCGGCGGCTGGGAAAAGGGCGTTGGGTACGGACTTCCCGGCGCCTACGCCGAGTACGTCCGCATCCCGAACGTGGAGGTTCCGGGCCGGGTTGGCGTCATCCCCGAAGAATTGAGCTACGACGAAGCGGCCGCGCTGGAACCGCTGCGTTGCGGGCTCCACGCCGTCGCCCTGGCCAATCCCGCGGCCAGTGATTGGGCCGTCGTGATCGGGGTCGGCATGATCGGGCTCGGCTGTTTGCAGGCGCTCAAGGTCAAGAGCTCCTGCCGGGTGATTGCGATCGACATCGCCGACCGGCGGTTGGACCTGGCGAAGGAGTTTGGGGCCGACGTCACCATCAACGCGAAAACGGAGGATGTGCTGGCGAAGGTCAAGGAGACGACCGGCGAAGGCTATTACCGGTGGGGCAGCCAGGCGGTCGGGCGCTGGAGTCTCGGCGCGCAGGTCGATGTGGTGATCGAGGCCGCCGGCACCGCCGGAACGCTGCGGCAGGCGCTGGAGATGGTGCGCTTCGGGGGGACGATCGTGCAGGTCGCTCTGTTCGAGGAGGAGGTCACCTTCGACCCGACCATCATCACCCAGAAGCAAATCCGGCTGCAGGGATCCGCCGGGCTCGGTCTCGCCCCGTACGAAGAGGCCGCCGAGCTGGTCCGCTCCGGCTGTGTCCGGCTCCAGCCGATCGTGACCCATCGGTTCCCGTTGGAGCGCATCGTCGAGGCGTTCGAGACGCAAATGAACACGCCCCTCTCGGGCAAGGTGATCGTCGCGCCCTCCATGTAACGACAAACCGACGCTGCCGGCATGTCGGCGGTGGGTGAAGCGCCGGTAAGGAGAGAAAGCAGTGCGCCTTTCGGGTAAGGTCGTGCTGGTGACCGGTGGTGGGCGGGGGATCGGCAAGGGCATCGCGCTGCGCCTTGCGACGGAAGGCGCCGATGTCGCGATCGCCGACGTCGATCGTCAGTTGGCGGAGGAGAGCGCCCAGGAGATCACGGCGCTGGGCCGGCGGTCCCTGGCGGTGACGGTCGACACGTCCGAGCGCGCGCGGGTGCAAACCATGGTGCGGTCCGTCGCCGAGACGCTCGGCAAACTTGACGTTGCCTTCAACAATGCCGGCGTGGGGCACAACTCCGGTTTCCTCGACGTGACCGAGGAGCAGTGGGAACGGATGTTCAGGGTCAACGCCAGGGGCGTCTTCCTCTGCATCCAGGAGGAGGCGCGCCAGATGATCGCCCAGGGGACGGGGGGGAAGATCGTCAACACGGCGTCGATCGCCGGACGCCACGGCTCGGCGCACCAGTCGCACTACAGCGCCAGCAAGTTCGCCGTGATCGGGTTGACGCAATCGGCGGCCAAGGCGCTGGCGCCGTACCGGATCACGGTCAACGCGATGAACCCGGGCATCATCGACACCACGATGTGGCGGACCACCGACGGCGAGCTGGCCGCGATCTTTCGCGCCGAATCCGGCAAGGAGTACCGGCCGGGGGAAGTGACGGCGAACGTTGTCGCCCAGATTCCGCTGGGGAGAGTCGGCACCCCGGCCGACGTCGCCGCGCTGGCGTACTTTCTGGCCTCGAGCGACTCCGACTACATCACCGGCCAGACGATCAACGTGTGTGGTGGATTGATCATGGATTAGGCGCTGAAGAGCAGCCGGCTCTACGGGCCAGGAGTTGCCGTCCATGTCAGTCCTGAGCCGGGTATGGCGAACCGTTCCGCTCGTTTTCTGTGTCAGCCTCGTCACGCTGCTGATGATCCTGCCGACACCGCGCTTCGGTGGGTCCTCGTCCCATCCAGGCACCCTCGCGACGGTGATCGTTGATCAACCAGCCGGCGGCGTGCCGGTAAGTGAATCGTTGACCGCCTTACCTGAGACTCAGAGAAACAATGGCATGGTCGTCGTGCCGGCGGGGGACTTCGTCATGGGTGGCGATCCCCTGAATGGAACCGAACGGGGCCGCGTCGTGTTTGTCGCCGAGTTCATGATCGATCGCACGGAGGCTACCAACGCCGCGTTTGCGGAATTCGTGCTCCAGACTGGCTATCGCACGGTCGCCGAACAACACGCGGACGCACGGTCCTGGCGCGCGCATGCACAGCAAGACTTGGCAACGCATCCAGTCGTGTACATCGCCTGGGAGGATGCGATCGCGTACTGCGAACACGTCGGTAAGCGCCTTCCCTCGGAGAGCGAGTGGGAGAAGGCAGCACGCGGTAGCGAAGCTTGGATGTGGCCTTGGGGCAATGACTGGGATGAGATGAGGGCCAACTCCATGGAGCGCGGCAAAGTTGGCACCACACCGGTTGGAGCCTTTCCCATGGGGGCGAGTCCGTACGGCCTCGTCGATATGGCTGGCAATGTCTGGGAGTGGACCATGAGTTCTTACACGGAGTCGCTCTCAGATGATCCATCAGATCGAGAGGTTGCCGATGAGCTTTTTCGCGACCATCGTGTTCTTCGTGGCGGTTCGTGGCGAACGATGGCGCTCGGCACCCAAGCCATGTATCGAAAACCTGCCCCGGTGGACTACCGACGGGACACCACTGGCTTCCGATGTGCCAAAAACGTGCCCTGACCTGCCGCATGCCCGCGACGCCGACGCCGGCGCCGACACGGGGTGTTCAATCATACCTAGCGAGAGAGCGCTCGTCAGCGAGAATGGCGTGGCGTGCGTCGATTCGCGGGGACGTGAGATGAGTGGATCAGCTATGCCGGTGCCAATTCGCCAATTGGCGCCTTAACCTCTACGCCGGTCACGATGAGGTCGGGGGATTCGACCGGTACAGGATCACCGGCCTTGGCCAGGCCGCGAACGTGAACGCGAATGGCTTCGCGGGCGTTCGCCAGCGCCTCGTCAATCGTTTCGCCCCACGTGACACAACCCGGCAGGACCGGAACTGTGACGGTATAGGCTGAGCCGTCTGGCTCCGGATCGAGAACAACGGTGTACCGGATCATCACAGCTTCTCGAATGCAGCGCCGCTCAAGTCCGCGCTATCGCCAACACGTCGGCGATGAACGCGGCGATGGCCGAGTAATCGGCTGGCTCGGCGCGCTTGAATGAGCGGGTGCCGGCGATCTCGACGAGCCGTTGCCAGGACGGATGGCGACTAAGCGCGACGGTGTTGAGGTCCTCGATCACGATGCCGACGACCTCCGCCGTGTCAAGCGCAAGACGCAGGGCAAGGTACCCATGAGCGCCCGTGTCAAGGTAGAAGTGCTCAGCAGGACGAGTCGGATCAAAGGCGACAAGTAGGCTGTCGGTGACGGGGTCGTAGTCGAGTTCGGCTCTCGCCGGTAAGGACTCGATCTCTGGCCACCATGGTTGCAGGTCGGCTTCATAGCTGGTTACGGCCATCGATGGGACTCTCCTGGCTTCAGATTGCCGCAGCGAAAGGCGGTCACAATCGTTCCACCTGTCTCTCCATATTCTACGCAGACCTTCAAATAGCGCCGTGGTCTTCCATTCAAGGTCCAGTCGATGATGCGATAGAAGTTTTCTCGGCTGGCGTTCTCTGCATCACGCTTGACAAGGTCCGGATAGGCGACGGTGGCAAGGATCAGCGCTCTATCTGGAATGATCTCTGCATGGCGTCGAGCAATGTGGCGCCATCCCGATTCCGACAGTTCGACCGTCCGACCCCACCGATCTTGAGTCTGTCCAAGGATCATTCGACGACGCACCTCAATCCGCCGCGCGCCCGCCCTGGAACTGCATGGCGTAGAGGTCGGCGTAGTAGCCGCCCTGGGCGACCAGTTGATCGTGGGTGCCGAGCTCGACGATGCGGCCGTTGTGCATCACCACCACCTTCTCCGCTTCCCGGATCGTCGAGAGACGGTGGGCGATGACAAATGCGGTGCGGCCCGTCAGCAGGCGGCGCAGCGCGTCCTGGATCACCCGCTCGGTTTGGGTGTCAATG
>JBOGUE010000625.1:0-4681 GCA_050695955.1 Thermomicrobiales bacterium
GTCGTGACGCGCTCCGAAGACGTTCGCCACCGGGACGTCTTCGGCAAGTTACGCATCGCCGAGGGCGCCTACACCTCCGGCCAAATCGATGTCTCCGAATGGGCCGCCGAGATCGAAGCCGACTTCCAAAGCTGGACGAAGACGCACGGGCCTAGATGAGCGCACGATGCTCGCATCGAAATGTAGCGCGGGGTCCGTCGAAAATCGCTTCGTGGCGCGCCTTCGAACCGGCTTGCGTCCCTACGCCGTATCCCCGAAGAACGTGTGGCCTGGCTTTAGGTGTTGACGGGCGACTTCTTCGTTTAGGGTCAGGCCATGGCCGGGGCGGTCGTTCAGGTAGATGAAGCCGTTCTGGATCGTCGGCTCGTCCTCGACGAGATCGTCCCACCAGGGCACGTCGTGGGCGTGGTACTCCATCACCAGGAAGTTATTCATCGCCGCGCAGACGTGCGCCGATGCCACCGTTCCGATCGGGCTGGCTACATTGTGCGGCGCGATGGGGATGTAGTAGGTATCGGCGTGGTCGGCGACCTTTTTCGCCTCCAACAACCCGCCCATCTTCGGGATGTCCGGGGCGATGATCCGCACCGCCTGCTTCTCGATCAATTCGCGGTAGCCGTGCTTGCGGTAGAGATTCTCGCCGGTACAGGTCGGAGTCCGCGTGTTGCGCGTTACCTCGGCCTGGGCGTCGATGTTCTCGGGCGGCACCGCGTCTTCCAACCAGAGCAGGTTGTATGGCTCCAGGGCTTGGGCCAGCCGGATCGCGTCGTTGACCGCGTACTTCCAGTGGGCATCCATGCCGAGCATGACGTCCGGCCCGACCGCGTCGCGCACCGCCTCGACGCACTCCACCATGTGCCGCAGCTCGCGGTTCGATATCGTGCGGTTGAACGGCTCGAACCAGGCCCGGCGTGGGTGCGGGTCGTCGGAGATGTCGTCGGTGTAGGGGTTGTAGGCGTCGAGGTCGAACTTGAGGGCGGTGAAGCCGCTATCGACCACCCGCGTCGCCTTTTCGGCCCAAGACGCGGGCGTCGGTTCTTCCCCGGCGTGACAGTCGGCATAAATCCGGATCTTGTCGCGGAACCGCCCGCCGAAGAGGTTGTAGATCGGCGTGTTCAGCGCCCGCCCGACCAGGTCCCACAGCGCCAGCTCGATCCCGCTGATCGCGGTCACCGTCGCCCCGGCCTGCGAACCCGCACCCGACAGGCAGCGGACCATCACCTCGAAAAGCTTGCCGACGTTGAACGGGTTCTCCCCGATCAAGATCGGCTTCGCCAGGTGGACCAACTCGGCCACGCCAGCGCCCCAATACGCCTCCCCCAGCCCGCTCACCCCCTCGTCGGTATCGACCCGAACCAGGACCCACTCGAAGTTGCCTTTGATGACCGCGGTGCGAACGTCGGTGATCTTCACGAGTGCGTTTCCTCCTCGGACGTGGAACATGAGACGCGGACCGTCGGACACGCCGCCTTCCCCCGCGGCAACCGAAGCTGGCCCCACTGCCGACGATCACCCGTGATCGCGAAGCTCCGCTGGTGAATAAAGCGCGCCGGCGCCGGGGGATCATAGCAACCGTTCCGCGGGCTGGGAACCCCTGCATTGGCGACGAGATGCGGCGGACTCAGAGTGCCTTTCAAAACCGTGGCATGGAGGTTGTCAGATGAGCGGCGGGCGGATCGCCATCAGGCCGTCCTCGATCTGGGCTGCGCCCTCATCTGGCTGTAGCGACCGGCCACCGCAAGGGGGATCATGGTCTCTCACCTCTCGTGCGCTCACGATGTTCAGCCGATTCGGAATTGCGGACGTGGCCAGAGCGACCGCCCCGGAGCTACCGACGGGGCGCCGGCTGCGTCGGTGCGTCCCCGGCGACGATGCCCGCGGCGATCGCGGTGGTGACGGCCGCCGTCCGCGTCCGCACACCAAGCTTACCGAGGATGTGGGAAACGTGGCCCTCGACGGTGCGCACGCTGACGAAGAGCTCCTCGGCGATTTCTCGATCCGAAAGACCCGATATCAAGAGTTGCAGGACATCTATCTCGCGCGGCGTTAACGACGTGTGCGGCGGGCCAGCCGGCGTGTCGGTTTGACAGAGCGCCTCGGCGACCGCATCCGCCGCTGGTAACGCCCGGCCGGCGGTCCAGGCCACGGCGAACGCGTCGGCGCCGAGTTCGTCACGGAGCATCGTCACCATGCGGCGATATCGGCTGGGAGGAGGAACCATCAGGGGCACCGCAATCTCCTCAGTCAACGCCTCGGCCGCACCGAAGAGCCGCGCCGCCTGCTCGGGACGGCGGCGACTAAGCTCAAGTCCTGCCGCCGCGGCGAGCCATTCGGCGACGATCTCTGCCTTTGCGCCCGGACCTTGATGCCAGATCGAGTGGCTCTCGGCCAGGGCGCGGGCACTCTTCTCCGCGTCCCCTCGCTCGCCACATAAGAGCCCAAGCGCATTGAGCAGCACGATGTGGTTGAAGATCGGACCTGCCGTCCGCCGCACGTCCAACGCGGCCTCGATCTGCCCGATGGCTCCAGCGACGTCGCCTTGGCCGTAACGGACGATGCCCAGAAAGTAGTGGGCGCTGCAGATCCCGGCTCGGTCATCCAGGTGCTGGAAGATGGCCATCGATTCCTCAAGGAGCGGCGATGCCAGGTCATAGCGTTCTTGATTGGTTTCCACTCCGCCGAGCATGTAGAGTGCTTGCGCGATTGCTCGCCGGTCCCCGATCTCGCGAGCGAGGGCAAGGACCTTCTGCAACCGCGCCCTCGCCTGATCATATCGGCCTTGCCGGACCAGGTGACGGCCGAGCCCAGCCTGCGCCTCGAACCGGACCGCGGGCGGGATGTCCCCGCCCAGCGCCAGCCCCCGCTCCAACCACCCGATCGCCTCGGCGTGCTGGCCGCGCACCTCCCAAAGCAGCCGGATCGCCACCGTCAAACGCAGCATCCTGCCCGCATCACCAGCGCGTTCCAGCCAGGCCAACGCCGCCCGCACGTTGTCCAGTTCGGATTCGACCGTCTGCAGCCATCGCTGATCATGCAGCAGGCTGCCATCGCCTGGCCCGGCTCCCGCGACGAACCGTGCGCACCAGTCGGCATGCCGATAGCGCACGGCCCCTTCGTCACTGCTCGCCTCCAGTTGTTCGAGCGCGAACGCGCGAACGGTTTCGAGCATCCCGAACCGCGGTTCCTGGTCGATCGCGCTCTCTCGTCGCACCAGGCTCTTGTCGACGAGCGAGGCCAGGCCGTCGAGGACATCGGGGGGCGGGGGTCGGGAGTCAGGAGTCAGGGACGATAGGTCGTGCTCTCCCCGACCCCCGACTCCTGACTCCTGACCCCAGACCACGGCTTCGGCGGCCTCCAGGGTGAAGCCGCCGGCGAAGGCGCCCAAACCACGGAAGATCGACTGCTCATCCTCGGTCAGCAGATCGTAGCTCCACGCGATCGCATTGCGCATCGTCTGGTGGCGGCGTGGAGCGTCACGGGCGCCGCAGGTCAGCAGCGGCAAACGCCGGTCCAGTCGGTTCCGCAACGTCGGCAGCGGCAGGCTGTTGACGCGCGCGGCCGCCAACTCGATGGCGAGTGGCAAGCCGTCCAGCCGGCGGCAAATGTCGGCCACCAGTGGTCCCGTGGCCTCCGTCACGGCGAAAAACGGGACCGTCGCGGCAGCGCGCTCCGCGAAAAGGCGTACCGCGGCGGCTCCGGCCACGGCCTCCAGCGACGTGGCCTCGCCCGGTTCGGGCACAGCCAGCGGCGGTACCGGGAACGCGTGTTCTCCCGACACCCGCAACAATGTCCGACTCGTCACCAGGATCTTGAGGCGCGGGCACGCCGCCAGCACGTCGGTCAGGAGGTCGGCGGCGGGCAGCACATGCTCGAAGTTGTCCAGCACGAGCAACATATCGGCATCGCCCAGAGCCGCTACCAGGGCGTCCCGCACGGGGCGACCACCGATCTCTGCAATCGCCAGGTCTAGGGCGACGGCATCGGCCACCCGTTCAGGATCGGAGATGCCTGCCAGGGGCACGAAGCGGATTCCGTCGGAGAACGCCGGCACTGAGCCGCCGTCCGGGACCTCGCCGGCGTCGGCCGCGACTCGGATCGCCAGCCGGGTCTTGCCGACGCCGCCGGGCCCGGTCAGGGTCAGGAGCCGGATGTCGGCGCGGCGCAGCAGGGCCGCGGCCAAGGCCGCCAGGCTCTCGCGGCCGACGAGCGGCGTGAGCGAGACCGGCAGGGCACCATGGCCGGTTGGAGAGGCTGGCATGGTGGTCATGCCCCTTCGGCGGGTCTTGCGGTAGTCACGGAGTTGGTATGCCCGACTGGACTCGAACCTGTGACCTCTTGCCTCTGGAGGCGATCACTCTATCCGCTGAACTATGGGTGCATCAACGAAAAGTCTACCGCAATCGCGTACTCGGCGCGACCCGATCGCGTACTTGTACGTATAGTGCGCCGGGCTGCCACCCACTACAAGGGAAGAGATTGGGCGAGTCGTCGACACTGCGGCAACGACTTGCCACGACGGTCTGCTTGGACAGGCAGCAGAGGGCATCGTTATGGATGGTAGGTACTTCGACGATTTGGCGCGCACCCTGGCGCGCGGCACCTCTCGCCGTGGGCTGCTGCGCGGCCTGGCGGCGGCCGTCGCCGGTGGCCTCGCGGGGATGCGGGTCGCCGACACCACAGC
>JBOGUE010000626.1:0-5174 GCA_050695955.1 Thermomicrobiales bacterium
GAGGAAGCGGGGACCGGCACGGCCGGTTCCCGTTTCTTCGTTTCCGAGGCGTTAGGCGTTAGGGCCCAGGCGCTAGGGAGTTGTCGTCGTTTTCCTAACGCCTAACGCCTATCTCGCAATGAACGTCCACGTCGTCGCCGCGGCTTGCTGCAAGCGGCGGGGGAGGGCGACGACGTCGGCGGGGGTGAAAGGGTTAGTCTCACCGGTGAGGCTTTGGCCGAACTCCCCCCATTCGTCGAGGATGCTCCAGCCGGTGTCGCGCATGATGGCATCGAGTTCCCAGGGCACGATGAAGTTCGTGCCGGCATCTTCTGGCGCGACCAGGCGGCGCCAGGAATGGCTGTAGATCGGGGAGAGCGCGCCAGGGACGCTGGCATAGAGGCGACCGCCGGGCTTGAGCACCCGGCGAAACTCGCGAAGCGCGGCGGGCACGTCCGGCACAAAGAGGAGAACCATCCGGGCGTGGATCGCGTCATAGACGGCGAGCGGGTCGGACAGGGCGCCCACCTCGCCGACGCGCCAGTTCACCTCGACGCCGCGCGCTTCCGCATGGGCGCGGGCGCGAGCGATCATCTCCGGCGCCAGATCGACGCCGGTGACCCTGCACCCCATTTCCGCAAAGGCGATCGCAAACTGCCCCGCCCCGCATCCGGCGTCGAGGACGACCGAGCCGGGTGCGAGCCGCAGCGCCTCGTCCGTCCGCCGCAGATCCTGCACCCGGTCCGGTGCCCGAGCGTTCGCCTCCGACATCTCGTCCCACGCTGCCGCCCGCCCGTCCCAAACAGTACGGACGCGGTCGAGCCAAGGCTGTACCGTCTCTCGCAATTCGCTCCCCTTCCCTATCACGGACCGTGTGGCGCATGGTCCACGTGGCAGGAAAAGGAACACGAGATCGGATATCCGTGTCAAGATGCGTCCCTCGTGCCGAGAAAGGGGGCATCGTGCATTCGTTGAGCGAGGTCGCGGTCATCGGAGGCGGAGTGATCGGATGCTCGGTTGCCTATCACCTGGCGCAACAAGGGGTGGCGGTGACGCTGCTCGAGCAGCGGGGCATCGCGTCGGCGGCGTCGGGGGCGAGCGCGGGCGGCGTGCGGCAACAGGGCCGGGATCCGCGGGAACTTTCATTCGCCATCCGGAGCATTGCCAAATGGCGGACGCTTGAGGATGAGTTGGCGGCCGACGTTCACTTTTACCGCGAAGGTCACGTCCAGGTGATTGAGCGTGCGGCTGATCTCCCCGAGGTCGACCGGCGTGTCGCCGCTCAGCGCGAGCTCGGGTTGGACATCCGCGTGGTTCACGCCGCCGACCTGAAGGAACTGGTGCCTGGGATTGCGACACACGTGGTCGCCGGGACCTATACAGCCGACGATGGGCACGCGAATCCGATCCTGACGACGCACGCCTTCGCCAACGCGGCGCGGCGCCACGGCGCTCACATCAGGGTTGGCTCACGGGTGACGCGCATCCATCGGCGCGGCGGTTACGTCCGCGGGCTCTCGACAACCAGCGGCGACGTGGCGTGCGATTGGCTGGTGCTGGCGGCCGGGGCGTGGAGCACAATGCTGGCGCAGCAGTTCGACGTGTCGCTCCCGATTGAACTGATGGGGCCGCAGATGATCGCGACCACACCGGTGCCGCCGGTATTGGGACAGGTGGTCGGCGCGCTCTCGCGACGCCTGAGCCTGAAGCAACTGCGCGGTGGCAATTTCATCATCGGCGGCGGCTGGCCCGGCGACGTGGACATGGCGTCCGGAATCGCCACGCCGCGACTGGAGAGCATCCTCGGCAGCCTGGTTGATTCGTCGGCGATCTACCCGGCCCTGCGGCACGTCCAAGTCGAGCGTGCCTGGGTCGGAGTCGAAGCGCTGACGGTGGACGAGGTTCCGATTCTCGGGCCGTTGCCCGGCGTCGAGAACGTCACGGTGGCGACCGGCTTCTCTGGCCACGGCTTTGCGTTGAGCCCCATCATCGGCCAGGTGATGGCCGAATTGATTGTCGACGGCGCGCCGTCGATCCCGATCGACGAGCTCACGTTTGAACGGTTCGCACGGGCGACGGGTGCAGGGGTGAAACCGACGATGCGGCCGGGGTAGCGGCCGGGGTTGCAGTGCTCCACGAGCCGTCGCCGTGAATGGTAGGGATGTCATCGGGAGAGGTGATGTGGTGGTGCCGCCCGCCGCCGGTCTCCGCGAGGAATTGCAAGATGGCGGTGTCGGCGTCGTTTCCCAAAGCGATGACAGAGAGAACGATCCCATCGGCGTGGGCCGCCTGCACGATGCGTTGGAGTTCGGAGGGAACGTCGTCGCGGGACTTGCCGTCGGTCAGCAGGACGGCGTGCTTCGTGGCGGCATTGGTGCGGTTCAGCATGTCCAAACCGGCGCGGAGGGCCGGTTCGAGCTCGGAGCCACCGTCGGCGGCAATGGCGTCAATGCTGGATGCGACGGCATCCCGGTCGGCCTCGCGCTCGATCCGGGTCATGGGAACGGCGACCGTGTATCGGTCGTTGAAGGCAAGGACGCCGATCTGATCGCCGACCGGCAGCTCATTGAGGGCGCGCCGCACCGTCTCTTTTTCCCATTCGAGCTTGCTGGTCTGGCCAAGCGGGTCGTAGCTCATCGAACCGGACGTGTCGACGATGAAGAGGATGGCCGCGGATCCCGGTTCCGGACTTGCCGCGAGCGCTCCTGACACGACGGTCGCTGGCGACGCCTCGACAAAGTCGACCATGACGTAACCCGCGACGCCCGACTCCTCATCCTGGACCGGCAGCCAAGTATGTCCACCTTCCTCGAATACCGAGCTCCATACAACCAGCTCCGCGCCAAGATGGAGGACCTCGATGATGTTCTCGTAGTCGATGTCCGGCTCGCTTCGGAAGTTGACGAGATCTGCCGTCACCACCACCGTTGAGCCGACCGGGAAGGGATCGTCTGTCTCCGCTCCCGACGAACCGGACGCCTGCGCAAACAAGTCGCCCGACCGGGTTGTCACGCCCGGTGTAGCAGTATGACCCTCCGTTGGCACATGGGGCGCGGCAAGGTGCGACGGCTCTTCGCCACCAATCCAGTCCGGCAATGACAGTTGCCCGGTGGCGCCCAAGCCGAGGATGAGCAACAGCACAACGGCCGCGATCGCCGCCGGTTCCGTCAGCCGTCCACGGCGGCCGAACGCGAAGAGTCGAGAGGGACGGTGGGAATGCGGCGGATCACTGGTGATGTGGCTGTCGCCGCTGATCGTGGTTACCGGCTGGCGCAACAGAGAGCGCCGGAGTTGGCGTGCAAACGCGGGTTCGGGCTTCCGCGCGGCAGCCGCCGTGAAGATCGTCCTCGCCGTCGACGAGAGCCTTGGCTCGATGCCATGACCAGTGGCGGGGAGGTCCAGCGCCAGGTCGTCCAAGAAGGCGTCAAATCGGTCATATGGGGCGGCGTCAGCGGCCATTCAGGATCTCCACTCCGTCCGCGTTGGCGATAAGGCAGCGCAGGCGGTTGAATGCGCGGTATTGGGCGATGCGGACCGCGCCGTGGCCGCGACCGAGGGTGGTGGCGATTTCGGGACCGGTGAGGCCGGCGAGGCGCAGCTCGACCACATCCCGTTGGTCAGGCGGCAGATGGGCGAGGAGGGCATGGACGAAGCGGCTGTCGTCCATGCCCTCCGCCAACTCGTCGGGGCGTGGAGCGGGGTCGGTCAGGTCGTGGGCGGCGTCGAGAGGTTCGGCGGGACGGGCCGCACGGTGGCAGTCGGTGACGACGTTGCGGGCGATGGCAAAAAGCCAGGGCCGGAAGGCGTCGTCCCGGCATGACGGCAGGGCGTCGAGTGCTTTCGTGAAGATCAAGCTGGTGGCGTCTTCCGCCGCCTCCCGGCTACCGAGCCGCGCGACGCAATAGCAATAGACGCGATTGAGGTAGCGGTCGTACAGCTCGCCATAGGCGGCGCGCTCGCGCTTGGCACGGGCAACGAGGGCTATCTCGTCGGTCGCGATGCGCCGCGCGTCCGATGCAGTTGTGGCGACGGCGATACCGGGTTGTCGGCGGATGGCGTCGAGCATGCGTCCGGCGCTCCCCTGGCGACTCCATTCGGCCACGCTTGAACGGGGCCGATTCGCCTCTGCATGGTAGACGCGAATGGGGAGCCCGGTGTTACTGCTCGTTCAATCCGGTGCTGTCGCCGGCGTTGCGACGAGAACGGGCTCGGGTGGCACGGACACGACTTGGGGAAGTCCTCCTTCAACGACTTGGATCGTAAACGCGCCGCCGGCGATCTGTAACTCGGTCTCGAAAACTTCATCGATCAACCAGCGGTGGTCGTTGGGGGCGAAGAGGACGACGTACTGGCCGAGATACGCGTTCGTGGGCAGCCAAACGCCGACGATTGCCCTCACTCGTCCGTCGCCGAGGAGCGAGGCAATTGGATCGACCAGCACGAGCTTGCCTCGCGGCTTGATGAGGTCGTCGATCGACACGTACTCCTCAGCCGGCGGCCAGCGCACCAACGGTGGATCGGCCATTGCCTCTTGGAATGCCTTGGTATCGGCGGTCGCCGCTGGTCCAAGGTGGCGGCGGATGAAGCGGTCGCTGAAGTTGGCGTAGACGGCGAGTAGGTCACCGTCCGCGGCGCAGGCCTGAATCTGCTCCAAGGTGCGTAGGATCCCGTGGACGGACTCGAGTTCCGCGCGAGTGCCCCCAGAGTCGGCGATCGGATCGAACGGATCAGCGACCGGCGTGGCGGCGAGGGCGTCGATCTCTTCGAACGTGCGGGGCGGCGTTTGGCACGTGGTGTCCTCGTCCGGGCTCACCGGCGCGGGCGTGGTGTCTCCGACGGCGATGTATTGTCCGTCGTCTGGCGTTGCGAAGATGGGCCACAGGCGGTCGCCGGCCCGAATGCCGCCGAAGACGGCGACGATCAGGCACACCATGACCGCGAACTCGACGGCAGGACGCCAGCGTGACATCGGCCCATCGGGGGTCGGGCGCGGCAAGCGCCGGGCCGTTCGCCTCATGCGCCCGGTAGGAGCAGGAACGACTGCCGATTCGGTCAGGAGCGATCGGCGCAGGTCGCGGCCGAAGGCGGGCCGGGGCGGAGGCGCAATCGTGGTCGCCTGCACGCGGCGGGCAACGCGGGCCAGATTCTCGTCCAGAGTGGGCTGAGGCGGACGCAGCCCCTGGGCTAGTCCGTCT
>JBOGUE010000627.1:0-7260 GCA_050695955.1 Thermomicrobiales bacterium
CTACCGCACCGTCGAGTACCACGTCTCCAACCTGCTCGCCAAGCTCGGCGTCGCATCCCGGTCCGAAGCCGCGGCGTGGGCAAAGCAACAGAATCATCCAAGCCCCCGTGGTCGAACCCCGTGGTCCCCCTGATGGATTCCGCATGCGCGACGCTGGATGCTGAGTGACGAACTGGCATCGCGACGATAAGCAACTCTGTCGCAGGCGACCGTCGCGGCCTGGGGCCAGCGGCCCGGCCACGTGATGGACTCCGCATCAGCTAAGATAGCGATGTGGGCCAGTTGACCGTGGTGAAGGATTCGTCGCGATGAGCAGAATAAGCTTAGAACTTGATGACGACGTTGTGGCGCTCCTCCGCCAGGATGATCAAACGCTCGATCAGACCGCGCGGGAAGTGATCGTCATGGACCTGTATCGACGCGGGGTGCTCTCTGGTGGCAAAGCGGCCGAACTCCTGGGAATGGATCGGCTTGCCTTTATTCACCGTGCCGCAGACCTGGGGATCCCCTATTTTAACTACACCATCGAGGATTGGGAGGCCGAGCTTGCGGCCAGCGACGAGGTATGAGCGAATCGCCGGTTGTCGCCGACGCGAGTTCATTGATCGCACTCAATCAGATCGATCGCCTCGATATCCTCCAGCGACTATGGAGCACCATCGTCGTGCCGCCCGCGGTCGCCTCCGAGATCGCGCGATCAGTCGATCGGCCCGATTGGATTGTCGTGATTCCACTTGAGAGGGCCATCGAAGACGACATCCTCACCGCGGTGCTCGGTCCGGGCGAGACAGAGGCCATCGGCCTGACGCGCGAACTAAACGCGAACAGGGTTGTGCTTGATGACCGTAAGGCGCGGCGTTTTGCCCAGAGAACTGGCCTCCCGGTCATTGGAACGCTAGGAGCGTTGCGTGCCGCGAAGCGGCAGGGCATTTTATCGGAGATCCGGCCCGACGTTGAGAAGCTGCTCCAAATTGGCTTTCACCTCTCACTGGAGGTTGTCGATAGAGTCCTCGCCGATGTGGACGAAGGCCATTGAGTTTAGGTAATCAAGGTCTCTACCCGTTACTTGAAGACCGAGACGGTGATCTCCTTGGCGGTGATGAACTCCAGCAGCGCCGGGGTGCCGTCCTGGGTCTGTCGGATGCCGCGTTGGATGGCAGGGATGATGTCGGCAGGGTCGGTGACGCGTTCGCCGTAGCCGCCGAGGGCGCGGGTGAGATCGGTGGCGCCAACGAATCGGATAAGATATCGACAGCAGCCAATTTCCCTCAGCCGGTTGCCCGTCGAGAAGGATACGTCGTGATGAGTCGAATCAGTCTGGAGCTCGACGACGATGTCGCGGCGCTCCTCCGCCAAGACAATCAACCGCTTGATCAGACCGCACGGGAAGTGATTATCATGGACTTGTATCGGCGCGCGATCATTTCGGGAGGCAGGGCCGCGGAGCTGCTCGGGATGGACAAGCGAACCTTCATTCGCCGGGCCGACGATCGCGGGATTCCCTACTTCCAGCTGACGAAGGAGGACTTGGAGGCGGAGTTCCGCGCGAGTCAGGAACTGTGAGTCAAGGACTCGTCATCTCTGATGCCAGTCCGCTGATCGCCCTGGAGCGTATTGACCGTCTTGATCTGCTGCACATGCTGTTTGACGTGGTGATTGTCCCGACCGCGGTCGCCCAGGAGATCGGGCCGACGATTGCGCATTTACCTTGGATCGACGAGCGTCGCCTGAGCCAGCAACTCGATTCGCGAGTAGCGGCTGCTCGCTTGGGTCCCGGTGAACGCGAGGCACTTAGCCTGGCCCTTGAGTTCGGCGACGCGCGTATCATCGTTGACGATCTGCCCGCCCGTATCCTGGCCGACGTGCTCGTCATACCGATCGTCGGGACCATTGGTGTTCTGCTCGCGGCGAAACGCCATGCATACCTGTCGATCATCCGGTCTGAGCTTGACGCTCTCCGCTCCACTGGATTTCGCATGGGTCCAGATCTCTACCATCACACCCTGGCCCTCGCGGAGGAACGCGATTGAGCCAGGGCTCCCCGGCGCCTCGTCTTTGCCGGTGGCGGTTAAGCAATCGTTCGTAGGACATATTCTCACTTGAACACCGAGAAGGTGATCTCTTTGGCAGTGATGAACTCCAGCAGCGCCGGGGTGCCGTCCTGGGTCTGTCGGATGCCGCGTTGGATGGCAGGGATGATCTCGGCGGGGTCGGTGACGCGTTCGCCGTAGCCGCCGAGGGCGCGGGCGAAGTCGGCGTAGTTGCCGCTGATGTCGGTGCTGCGGTACTTCTCGGTCGCCGCCTGCATGATTGGCAGCTCGATTGCCATTGAGAAGTTGTTGAAGAGGACCGAGAGGATCGGGATGCGTTCGCGCACCGCCGTCTCGAAGTCCATGCCGGTGAAGCCGATGGCGGCGTCGCCCCAGACGTTGACGCAGAGGGCGTCGGGGCGGGCGAGCTTGGCCCCCATCGCCAGACCAAGGCCGTAGCCGAGCTGGGTCGTCTTGCCCCACCCGAGGTAGGTGAGCGGCGCGCGCGTCTCCCAGAAGGGCGAGAGTTGGTCGCGCGGACTGCCGGCGTCGTGCGTGATGATCGTGTTCTCAACATCGACGGTATGCAGCAAGTCCCAGATGACGCGGTAGGGCGAAAGCGGCGTCTCGTCGGTCGTGAGCCGAGGCATCCACTGTGCCAACCATTCCTGCTTGATCGCGGCGATCTCCTGCGCGACGGCGGCGGCCCGGCCGCGCGTTTGGCCGTTGAGGCGGTCGCGGACTTCGGCGACGATCGCTTCCAGGGTCAACCGGGCGTCGCCGAGGAGGGCGTCCTGCACCGGCAGGTCCTTGGCGAGGTCTTCGGGGTCGAGCGTGGCGTGGATGATGGTGCGGTCGCCGTCGCGCGGCATCGGCACGCCGTAGTTGGTCGTGGCGAAGCTACAGCCGATGCCGAAGATGACGTCGGATTGAGCCAAGAAGTCATGCACCATTTTCGGGATCGAGCGGCCACCGGAGCCGAGGGAGAGCGGGTGATTCTCGGGGAAGGCGCTCTTGCCTTGCAGGCTGGTGGTAACCGGCGCTTCGAGCAGCTCGGCTAACTCGCGCAGAGCGTCCCAGGCTTTCGCGTAGTGGACGCCCTGGCCGGCATAGATGACCGGGCGCTTGGCATTGACGAGGGTTGCGGCGACCCGCACGACATCCTGGGGATCGGGCGCGCTGCGCACGCGCGGGGCCGCGCGATAGGAAAGTGGCTCCGGCACGTCGTCGGCCAGGACGTCGGTGGGGAGCTCGACGAGGACGGGGCGGGGGCGGCCGTTGCGGACCTGGGTGAAGGCGCGACGCATCGCGTCGGGGATGGCGTCGGGCACCATCACTTGCTCGGCCCATTTGGTGACGTGCTGGTAGTTGAGGAAGGCATTGAAGTTGGGCGGCAGGTTGTTGATCCGGCGGGGGTAGCCGGCGGGGAGGACGACGATGGGGGAGGAGTCGCCGTAGGCCTGGGCGACGCCGCCGAAGGCGTTCTCGGTGCCGGGACCGTGCTGCATGGCGAAGACGCCGATGCGGTCGCCGGAGGTGACGCGGCTGACGGCATCGGCCATGTGCAGGCCGGTGCGTTCCTGCCGCACGATGATCGTCCGCACGTCGGCCTGCGCCGCGGCCTCGATGATCGGGTTGACCGGATAGCCGATCAGGAACTCGGTCCCTTCGCGTTTGAGTATCTCCGCGACCGCCGCCGGACCCTTCATCGATCTGCCTCCCTGTGCGTATGCCAACATATCGGGGGCGTCATCTTACCCGGCTGGCGGCAAAGCGCAAGCTGGGGCGGCCCGGACTATCGTCAAGCGGTACAGGACTGGTACGATAATCGGAGAAGGCACGTCCATCGTGGAGGCGTTAGCGCATGGTGACGGTCCAGATTGAGGAGGAACTCGCGGCATTCCTGCGGGAATCGGATGAGTCGGTTGAGCAAACGGCGCGCGAGATGATCGTGCTGGAACTCTACCGGCGGGGAACGATCTCGAGCGGGAGAGCGGCGATATTGCTCGGCATGCCACGGATCGATTTCATCAAGTACGCATCCGGCCTGGGCATTCCATACATCGACATGACAAAGGAAGAGTGGGACGCGGAGATGCGGACGCTCGATCGATTGTCGCGCACGTGACGCGCCTCTCTGTGGTCGCGGATGCCGGTCCCCTGATCGCCTTAGCTCAAATCGGCCTGCTCGAAGCGTTCGGCGGGTTGTTTCAATCGTGCCTGATTCCGCCGATGGGCGCGCGCGAGATTGCACCGTCGGTCCAGCGTCCGCCGTGGATCGTGGTGCGCCCGCTCGGCGCACCAATCGACGAGCAAGTCCTGCTGGCCAATCTCGATCCGGGCGAAACGGAAGTGCTGGCCTTGGCCAGCGAGATCGCGGACCATGGGGTGCTCGTCGACGACTTGTCGGCACGCCGATTCGCCGATGCGATCGGGCTGCCGATGATCGGTACCGTCGGACTCGTGCTCTTCGCGAAGGAGCAGGGTGTGCTGCCGACAGTTCGACCGAGCCTCGATGCCCTGCTTGCAGCCGGCTTCTACGTCTCGCATGCGGTGATTGAACAGGCACTTCAGAGAGCGGGCGAAACTCAGGGCTAAAACCTCATCTCAACGCGAATGTCGCGACCGCCGCCGGGCCCTTCATCGATCTGCCTCCCTGTGCGTATGCCGACGTTTCGGGGGCGTCATCTTACCCGGCTGGCGGCAAAGCGCAAGCGGGACGGCGAGGACTAACGTCAAGCGGTACGCGACTGGTACGATTGGCTGAGCAGGCGCGTCGATCGTGGAGGCGTTGAAAAATGGTGACGGTTCAGATCGAGGACGAACTCGCGGCGCTCATGGCGAATGCGGGCGAGCGGGTGGAGCGCATTGCTCGCGAGATGATCGTGCTCGAGTTGTACCGCGGACACACGATCTCGCGGGGCAAGGCAGCGGAGTTGCTTGGGATGACGCTGCTCGATTTTCTCCAATTGGCTTCGAAGCACGGCATTCCATACATCGACATGACGCTCGAAGAGTGGGAGGCCGAGCGGGAACTCATCGAGTCTCGATGGCAGGACTGATCGCTTCCATTCGCGCGTCTGGCTGCTATGATCGTTCCATTCGTAAAGGCGGTAGTAATGGTTACAGTTCAACTCGATGATGCCCTGGCGGATGCAATGCGGCTCACCGATGAGCCATTTGACCGATTGGCCCGCGAGTCGATCGTCCTGGAACTCTATCGTCGCAAGACGATCTCAAGTGGGAAAGCTGCCGCACTGCTCGATATGCCGCGATTCGATTTTGTCCGGTATGCTTCGAGCCTGGGCATTCCGTTCTTCGACATGACGCCGGAGGAATGGGAGGCAGAAGTGCGCACAATCGAGGCAATTCGGTCCTCGTGAGTGCGGTCGCGGTGGTTTCAAACGCAAGCGCCCTGATAGCGCTGGAGGACATCGGTCTGCTAGACAGGGTTGCACCGATCCTCTCCGAATGCGTCATACCACCGGCTGTCGAACGTGAGATTGCGCCGACGGTGCGGCGCCGCAACTGGATCGAGGTTCGGCCCCTTTCCCGCGCGATTGAGTCCCGGGTCGTCCGCGCGTCGCTGGATCCCGGAGAGACCGAGACCATCGGCTTGGCGCTTGAATTGGGCACTCACCACGTCGTGCTCGATGAGCGTCCAGCGAGGACGGTTGCAGCCAATCTCGGCCTGCCCGTCATCGGCGCAATTGGCATACTGGTGCTCGCTAAGCAGTCGGGGATCCTCCCTGTCGTGCGCCCCCATCTCGAATCCCTGCGCGCGACCGGATTCTTCGTTTCCGAGCCGTTGTTCGAGCACGCCTTGGCCATCGCCGACGAAACCGGCTGAACCGATGACGCGGCACCCAGCGACTATCGCATCGCTGGTTCTTGACTCGCACGTCTGCCCAGATATGCCACTTGCCGCACGAGCAATTCCTGCAACTGCGGCACCGGGATGGCGCGCGGCGGGCGGCCCCACTCGACGGCGAGGGCCGCTTCGATCTCGGTCAGGGTCGCCGCGGGATGGGCGCGGCGCCAGCGGCGCAAATCCCGTTCCACCTCGGCCAGCAGCGCCAGCCAGCGGTCGGAGTCGTCGGTCATGGCGAAGCCTTTCAGCGCAGCAGCGAATGTCGGCCCCTACCATATCCCCCTCTGCAATACGATGTGGGACCCCGACGAGGGAGGGTGCGCCCCATCGTTTTGCATGGGACGCCTGAACGTCGCGCCGACCGAACCGTTTCCACGCACGGATGCAAAACCGTGGGGCGCACCCCGACGAGGGACAAAGGATTGACAACCGAGACCATCGCTGCTAGAGTGATCGAAACTCCAAATGGTCGAGAAAGAAAGTTACCGAGCGGCGGGTTGTGTCGTGTTCAGCCGTGTTGTCATTCGGCGAAGGTAGGGGTCTGTGGTATCCGGCACCAGCTTCCGCGACCGGTCGGAGACCTTTCTCATCTACCTCGGCCTGGCTCTTTTTGCAGCCATTGCAGTTCTTCCGTTCATCCACACAATTGCTCGATCGTTTAGCGCTGAGGCGCCAATCCTTCGCAGCGAAGTCCACCTCTGGCCAGTGAGTCCGACCTTGGACGCCTACACGCGGCTGCTCTCCAGCACCGCATTTTGGCGCGGGTATTGGAACTCGTTTGTCATCACTGCCGTTGGCACGGCAATCATGATGTGTGTAACCGTGCTCGCCGCTTATCCCCTCTCTCGTCCGAACCTACCAGGGCGCGGTTTCTTGATGCTCCTCATCATCTTTCAGATGATCTTTCCCCCGGGTCTCATTCCCTTCTATCTCACTGTCAAGCAATCTGGATTGATGGATTCGTACTGGGCCGTCATCATCCCGTACGCCATTAATACGTTCAACCTGATCGTCTTGATCAATTACTTTCGCAATCTTCCGGTCGAGATGGAAGAGTCTGCTATCGTTGATGGCGCAAACGACTTGCAAGTTCTCTGGGATATCATGCTGCCGCTTTCAATGCCGGTGCTCATGACGCTGACGCTCTTTTATGCTGTACAACAGTGGAACATGTACCTACCAGCCATTTTTTTCATCAATGACGGGAACTTGCAGCCGCTGCAGGTCGTCCTACGCGACATGATCTGGTCGCTCCAACTCATGACCCAAACGGCGAGTGCCGATCAGTTCGAACGCGCTGCGGGGCTGGAGGCTTTAAAGGCCGGCAGCGTCATCGTCGCTGCACTGCCGATGATTCTC
>JBOGUE010000628.1:0-12707 GCA_050695955.1 Thermomicrobiales bacterium
CCTACGCCCCCTCGGCCAAAATCTCGTTCCACCCCGTCTCGATGGTCGCCAGCGTATCCTCGGCGGACTGGTCGGTGGCAAACATCTTGTTCGTTTCCTGCTTGAACAGGTCGTACATCCGGGCCCAACCCACGACCGTCGGTGTCGCATTGAAGTCGAGGACGGCGTTCTCCAGATCGGCAAGCTGCAGCTTGAAGCCGCGGTCCAACAACTCTTGTTGGCTCCGCCCTGTCGCCTCCTTGTCGATGAAGTTCGCCTTGAACTCAGGATCCTCGGACACCGATGCCCGGCTCGGCAGGATCGGCACCTGTGTGATGAATTCGATCTGCATCCCGGTGCCTGTGACGTAGGCTCCGAAGTCGACCGCCGCCTGAAGATTCTCCGCGTTCGCGGCGACCACGAAGTACTGCACGGTCGTGATCGACTGCCCGCTGGCGCCCTTCAACGACGAGGCAACATCCGTGTCGAGCCCTTCGATCACCGCGGGGTCGGCCCGGCGCACGATCACCACCGCGTTCGACGGCACCATCGCGCCCCGCTCCGCGTAGTACCACTCGTTCGCGTCGCGCGGGTTGACGGTCGTGCCCTCCGGCGGCAGATAGCCCTCCTGGTAGAACGCCTGCCACTTCGCGAAGAGCTCGACCGCCTCCGGCGTGTTCAGCGCCGCCATCGTGCGGTCCTCACTGACCAGCGGCACCCCCTCTTGCTGCAGAAGCTGCACCAGCTCGCCCTGGCCGACGGCCATCAGCAGACCGTACTTGCCCGTCGCGTCCTTGATCGTCCGCGAGAGCGCCATCGCCTCGTCCCAGGTCGTCGGCGGCGCGTCCGGATCCGCGCCCGCCTCTTCGAGCAGCCGCCGGCTGTAGATCAGACCGCCGGTCGAGGCGTACCAGGGAAAGCCGTAGAGTTGATCGTTGAAGGTCAGCCCTGCCAGAAAACCCTCGTAGAACTCGCTCGCGTTCTCCGCCGGCAGGTACTCACCGATGTTGGCCAGCGCGCCCAATTCGATAAACCGCGGCATCTCGTAGGTATTGGCCAGGTCCGGCGCCTCGCCCGCGCTCAGCGCGGACAGATACTTTTGCGCCACCTCCGCGCCGGGCACGTCGACCCATTGGATCGAGACACCCTCGTTGACTGACTGGTAATCCTCGAGGAACGACTCGATCCAGGTCCCATATGGCCCCTTCAGGTTGATCGTCCAGAACTCCAGCTCGGCCTCGCCTGCTTGGGATAGGAGCACTTGGCGATCGGCAAACTCGAAGGTTTGCTCGGCGCCCTCGACCGTCCGGGCGCCGACACTCTGCCATTCGTAGCCCGCGACCGTCGTCGCGTCCTGCGCCGAAACCCGCCGGCTCCGCGATCTCATCATGCCCGCCGCACCCAGGGCTGCCGCGCCCTGGACCAAGGTGCGCCGGTTGACCCTGCCGCCTGGGAGGGTTTCACGCGTGTCGTACGAGGACATCGTCGTCGCTCCTTTCCCGCTGGGAAGCTGGTTTCCCGATGAGTTGGATGGAATTCGCACCGCGATAGGTGGAAGACGGCCAATCTACCCGAACCCGCCCCGGTCCGCAACACCCGCCAATTCGCCGTCCTCTCGTCAGACATCGGCAGCGGTTCACTCTGCCCCGACCGTTGGCAACGTCAAATCCGCCGCCACCGGTTTATGGTCAGACGTCCAGACATCCGGGATGCGAACCTCCCGCACGGTGATATCCGGCGTCACCAGGATGTAGTCGATACGATTGCCGTTCTGCGACGTGAACGCCTCCGGACCGAGGACCAGACCCGGATCGACGAAGCCGGCCGCCGCAAAGGCGGCGATCACGTCCGACTCGGGCAGGGCGTTGAAATCGCCCGCGATCAACGCGGGGGAGCGGTCCTCCGCGAAGCCGATGAGGCGATTCGTCTGCCGCAGCCGCACCTCGCCGGCGCCGCTCGGATTGTCCAGATGAGTGCCGAAGACCCAGAGACTCCCCGCCTCCGTCCGCAGCTCGACCTCGATCGCGCCCCGCTCCAGGTTCTCCGTCGTGCCGTACTGATGTACGGCGGACGAATCGATCGGGGCGCGGGAAAGGATCGCATTGCCCCACAGCCCGTCGCCCGCGCTGGCGCCGAAGACGAAGGGCATGTCGAGGCGGTCGCTCAGCCAGAGCACCTCATCCACGCCCGACGTCACCAGCCACCCCCGGCTCACCTCCTGCAGCACGACCACGTCCGGGTCTTGCGCCTCGATGGTGCGGGCCGTCGCCTCCAGGCTCCAGTCGTTGTCCACCGAGAACCCGGTCTGGATGTTGTACGTCATCGCCGTCACGTTCGATCCAAGGGGCGAGCCCGGTTCGGCTTCGGACCAGGAAACGAACTGCCACACGCAGGCGGCAAGCAGCACGATGCCGGCCACCGCTACGGGTTGAGCAGCAATCTGAGGGATATGCACAGGCGTGCCCCGCGGCCGTCGAACAGGCGCCAGTGCCCCCACGACCAGCAGCCCGACGGCAACCGCGACCAGCAGCGGCTCGCCGGTCAAACTGAAATAGGCGAAGAGCATGCCGGTGTGCAGGATCATGCCCACGGTCAGCCAGAGCGTAAACGAGCCAGCGCCGCGCCCGTCGCGGACCTCCCCCGATCCGCCAAGTATCGCGCTCAGGAGAATCGTCACCCCCGCAACGCCAGCCACAAGACCGGCAGAACTGAGCGCGGTCTCGTGCCAAAAGAGCCAGAGTCCCCCGGCCGTCAGCAACGCAACCGTCAACCGTGCGAAGAGCGCCCGCTCCCCCAACTTGTCCGCGCCAAAGTACCAGGGCACGGAAAGCCCGATCGCCACGCCCGCCGCGAGCAGCGCCGAGGCCCAGGGGAAGCTGAAATCCGTCTTGACCTGCGCCAGCCCCAGGTTGCCGGTGGTCAGGTGGTAGACCGCGAGGCCCGGTCCGACCGCCGAGAGCGCGATTGCTCCTCGATAACCGGCGGTCGATGCCTCCGGCAACGTCGCCACCGCGACCCGCGCCAGCGCGAAAACCAGGGCAAGGCCGAGGAGAATTGTGACACCGTCCCGCGTCGCGGTCGGCATCCACGGTAAGTCGACGCTCAGGAACGCGATCCGAATCGCCAGGTCGAGCGCCAATCCGGCGCCAACGCCCGTCGCCGCCGCGGTCCGGTCGCGCATCAGGAGCGGGGGCATCAGCCACCCCCAGCAGATCACCGCCGCCGCGCCAAGCCAGAGCCGCGCCTCCGGCATCTCCCAGAATTGGAGGACAACCCGGAAAAGAACGAGCCCACCGCTCGCAAGGAAGATCGCCCGTTTCGTCCCGAATAGCCGGACCGGGATGAAGGCCAGGCCAAAGGCCAGGACGACACCAAGGGCGATCCAGCCCAGCGTTGCCCGCTCGCTCTGGTCGATCACAAAGACCATGTACGACAGGAAGACCCGCGTCGCCTCCAGCATCAGCGTCGTGGCCAGCGCGGCGATAGCCACGAGCGGCAAGTGGAGCGTGGTCGCCGCCGCGGTCGCCGGTTGCGCCCGATGGATGCCGGTTCTCGCCATCGCTCACGCTCCCGGCGCCGTGTTGTGTGCCGGGCGACTCAGTTTGCCAACGCCGTCGCCAGCGCCGTCGCCTCCAGCAACGCTTCCTCGATCCGGTTGCGCTGTCGCCGCAGTTGCGTCCGCAGAAACTCGAAATCGTCCGTCCTCGGATCCATCCCCGCCAGTTCCTGCATCGGCGCCAGCCCCGGCAGGACCGGCAATTGCAGGGCTGGGTCAAACTCGTACGGCCCGTCGATCGTGAAAAGCGCCGGGTTGACAATCCGCGTCAACCGCTTCAAACCCTCGTTCAGCCGATTGACGTCACTGGTTGGAGACTCGGCCAGGCGCTGCGCCGCGGCCCTGAACGCCTCGGCCGCGTCTAACGCGCGACTCAGGTCAAGATGCTGCCCGGCCGCCTCCTGGTCGGTCGTCAGATGGTCGATGAAGTCCTGCGCGCTCGGCGCGAAGTCGAACGGAATGACCTCCGGCGCGCACATCCGCAGCGTCATCGTCACGTAAATGCGGGTGTCCTCGGCCAGGATGCCGGCGTCCGCTTTGTCGAGCGTGTCTGCCGGCGAGTGCCACCACCACGCCCCGCCGCAGCCGCCGACCGCCTTCCGGTCTGGGTGATCGACCGGCAACATCCGGAACGCGCCCAGGCTTGGCAACCCAACTCCGAGGAACGACTGGTCGCCCGCCTTCAACGGCCGCCGGATGTTCGGCTGCTGCCCGGAGAGTTCCTGCACGACCGCCGCCGTCACCGCTTCGACCTCGCCCATGTTGTAGCGGCAGTCCCAAATCTCCGTCTCTCGCGTGCCCGGTGAGTCGATGTTGAGGTAGCCCAGGCAGCGGTCACGCAACTCGCGAAAATGGGTGTCGGCATACCACGTCGAGCCGGAATAGCGCCCGGTCGAGTGCCCCGGCCACCAGCAGAAGCGCACCCCGCACCGCGGCGCGTCCCGATGCTCGCTTAGCACCCGCGCCATCTCGATCAAGGCCGCGTCGCCGGTCGCGTTGTCGGTGATCCCCTCGTACCAGGAGTCGATATGCGCCCCGACGAGGAGAAAGTCGTCGCTCGCGTTGCCGGGGATGTTCGCCACCGCCAACGGCACGCGCATCCATTCGGTTCTCACGTTCGACTCGATTCGCACTCGGACCGGCCCCACCTCCACCAGCCGGGCGATGCGCTCACCGTCCGCCTTGCTCACCCCGAGCACCGGAATCGTCGGCAACCGCCACGCCGACTCGGGCGTCGGCGTGCCCCAAACACTCGTCCCGATCATCTCGTGGACGACCGGCTCGTCCGACGGCCAGATGTGGATGTGCGCCGCCGCGCCCTGCTCCTGTGCCCGCCGGATGCCATCCGGCCCGCCGTCGGCGGTGAGCACCGCCTTGCCCCTCGCCTCGACCCCCGTGTAGTCACCGGCCACCGCGCGGTGGGAGAAGATCATCGCCCCCTGCTCCGGCGCGGCAAACGGAACAAAAGCCAAGTCCGCCGCGATCCCTGCCGGCGGCGTTTGCGCCCCGAACGAGCGGGTTCGCGTCGGGATCGCCTCGACCACCCGCCCTTCGCCGTCGAGGATCTCCAACGCACCCTCAAGCGGCCAAGAGATCAGCGAGTCGAACTCGAGGATCTCCGCCGCCACCCCGTACTCGCCCATCCGCTCGACGATGTAGCGGGCCGCCTTCCACTCGTCCCCGCTCCCCGAATCTCGGAACAGCCGGCTGAAAACCTCAAGGTGCTCCTGCAATCGCTCCGCCGAAACCGACTCGCGCACCTGATCCTCGACCGCCGTTACAGCGATTGCGTTTGCCATTTCTCTCTCCGTGGCGTCGTTCGGCGTCAGAAAGCTTCTAACGACTAACGACTAACGACTAACGACCGAAAGCTGCCGGCTCTCGACCATTTCAGTCACCACTCGCGCTAAGAGCGCGTGAGCAAGGACCACCGGCGTGCCGGTCACCGCGGCGACCACGTCGCGCATCGCCGAATCCATGCCGATACACGTCATCCAGACGAGGTCGCAGCCGGCGGCGCGCAACTCCTCCGCGGCCTGCCGCGCCAGCACCAACCGCTCCTCCCCAGCGTACGGCGACGCGGACGTCACGACCGCATCGATCCCCATCGCCCGGTAGCGATCGCGCTCCGTCTCAACCTGCCCGGCCGAGGGTTTGATGATCCCCAATCGACGCCCGTACCCAAGCGCCCCGACCACCCCTGGGAAGAGCCGTCCGGGGTTGACCGTCAGCTTGCCGGCGTGGATCGTGCTCCAGTCCGCGCCACAGAGGATGACAACGAGTTCCGCGCCTTCGTCCGCGATCAACTCGTCGACGCAACGCTGCATGCGAGGCAGGATCTTGGCGTGCGAAAGCAGCGTCGAGCCGCCTGCTTGCAGCCGGGCAACGATCCCGACCTCTCCATCTTCCGGACCGAGCACGTCGATCTCCGCCCGCGACAGCCCATCCAGGCAGCCCCGCTCTGGAATCCGCACGCCGTCCGGCAAATACCGCCGCATCGCCGGAATCACGTCATCCCGCGGCGTCTGCGCAATCGTCGCCATCCCAATCGTGATCGCCATCGGGTGGAAGCCTCCTTACCGCGACGGATTAGGCATCCGTATGGTGCTCAGCCAAGGCATAGGCCAAATCGACCGAGAGTGGATCCCCGGACGCCCGCAACGCCACGGTCAGCGCGCCGCCCATCGCACCGTCGGCGATCGCCAAGGCGCGTTCGACGTCAAGACTCATCGCGACTCGTCGGGCCGCTCGCAGCTCGTCGGCCGCCGCCGGCTCATCATCGATCGTGAGATAGGCAATCCCGCCGGGCCACCCCTCAACCCGCAACGTCCACGTGTCGGTCATCGCCTCCAGCGCGCCCGTTTCGTCCGCGACCAGATCGAACTCGTCCGCCTCGAGGACCTCGCTCAAGGCCGCTGCCAGCGCCGACGTCAGCTCGACCAGATCAGCCAAAACGACCGCTCCTCGGGGCGCAATGTATCGCGCCCAGGTTCGGTTGCGGACAGGGTTGAACATCGGACCCGCGCGCCGCCCCATCATCCCCGACCTTGACGCACTCCACAAGCTGGTCGCTTCAGCCGCCGCATGCCGCATGCCGAACCCGGCGGCAATCACTCCTCGCCGTCCTCCTCCTCCGTCGCCTCGACGTCGTACGGCGGGAAGCGGAACCCCATGTCCCGGTCGAGCAGCCCGCCATAGCCGAGGGCAGCCAGGTCGTCCAGCGTCACCCGTTCTCCCGCCATGATCCAGGGCAGGATCAGGTCGGCCACCGTCGCCTTCGAGTACATCGAGCAGGAGGCCAGGTTGAAGATCGGTGTCTCCCCCCGGTAGGCGAGCCAAAACATGCTGCCGGGGTGGGCCGGCGCCCCGAACTTCACGATCTCGCCGCCGATCCGCGGCAGCGAGAGCAGCGCCGCATCCAGCGGGTCGATCGTGTTGCCGCCGCCCGTCAGCACCAGATCGGCGTCGTCGCCAATGAACCCGGTGATCGCCGGGGCCACCAGATCTGGGTCGTTCGGCAAATCGGCGAAGCCGAGCACTTCCCCGCCGTACCAGCCGATCTTCTTCGTCACCGTCTCCCGAAAGCGGTCGCGGACCTTCCCCGCCAGCCCCTCCGTCGTCACCACCCCGACCCGCAACTGCCGGAACGGCTTCACTTGGACCACCGGCGACCGCCCTGCCAGCGCCTCCGCCGCTGCCAGCGTCGCCCGCGGAATCGCCACCGGCGCAATTTTTGCTCCAGCGACGATCTTCCCCGGCACCACGGTCAGCCTGTCCGGCAGGGTAAAGATTGCCACCCCTTCGATGCGGTTCAGTGTCGTCACCGCCCTGGCATCGACCCGCAACAGCCCCTTCCGCTCTGCTACCAGATTCACCCGGCTTTGCACCGGTCCCTTCGGGAAGAGGCCCTGCCCGGCGACCGCTGTCGCCAGTCGCAGGCCCGCCTCGTCCTCGTGCACGTCGTCCGCGTCAAGCCGCACCGCGTGGATCGGCCGGGCGATCGCCGGCAGCGCCGCCAGGTCTGCCGGCGTCAACCGGTGCCCCTTGTGGAAGAGGCGCCGTCCGTTCGCCTTGACCTCCTCGCAAATCACGGCGCCGATCAGTTCTTCCGCTGATTGCTTTCTTTGGGGATCGAGGATGAATGCGTGCATGGAAACCTCCCGACTATCGTCCCGCCGCCATCCCCGCCACGACCGCGCGGCACGCCAGCGCGTCGGCCAGCGCACGATGCCCACCCGGTGTGATGCCGAACGCGAGACAGGCATCGGTGAGCTTGTGCCAACGTGGCTGGCCACCCCAGCCGCCCGGTTCGCTACGGTAGCGGGCATAGGCGCGCATCGCGCATTCCCACAGTCCGGCGGGAAGATCGAGCCCGTCGCCCTGGCAACACCCGGAAATAATGCCCCAATCGAACGGGGCGTTGTAGACCACGACCCGCCGGCTGGCCAGCGTCTCGCAGAGCGTGGCGTGAACCGCGCACCAATCGGGCGCGTCCCGCACATGGTCGTCGACCAGCCCGTGGATGCGCGTCGCCGCGGCCGGGATCGGGCGCTTGGGCCGAACCAGGGTATCGATCAGCACCGACCCGTCCCAGGCAACCACGGCCAGGTCGATCACCTCCGCTGCCCCGCCCAGCCCCGTCGTTTCCGTGTCGAGAAAGACGGTCGCTGGGTCGGCGATTACCGCCCGCGCCCACGCGATTGAGTCGTCCCACTCGTTCCGGTATATCATCTCCCGCTCCCAGGTTAACCATACGCCCGGAACGTAAGGACGATAGCCACGGCGCTCAGGATCCACAGCGCAACGATCGCCGCGGTCCCAACCAGTGCCATGCGGCTCCGTGTTCCTACGCTCATTCCGGCCCGAGCTCGGCCATCGGACAGCACGTCGGCCGGGATGAGTCGCAGGAGCAGGGCAATGCCGAGCGGGATCAAGATGACGTCGTCAATGTAACCGAGCACCGGAATCGGGTCTGGAATCAGGTCGAGTGGGCTGAGCGCGTAAGCGGCAATGCAGACGGCGAGCACCCGAGCGTACCACGGCACTCGCGGATCGCGCGCCGCCAGCGCGACCGCATAGATCTCTCGCCGAAGCCGAGCCGCCCGTTCACGCCATCTCATCGCCTTGTTCCCAAGTCCCAGTCCCAATACCCACCGACGAGTACCCAGCGCCCACTCGAATGCCTAGAGTCGGGGTGAAGCGCCGACGGGCGTCTTCACCGTCACCTGGACACTCCGCACTGGGAACTCGACACTCGCTGCTCGCTCCTGCGCGATCCGTCGCGGCGACTTCTGCGTCACCGGGTCGAGCCGCCGCGTCACGAAAAAGGTCACGAAGGCGAACCCGACGGCGATCAAGAAGGGAATCCGGTAGCTGACGTAGTTGAGGATCACCCCGGTCGTCACCGGCACCACGATCGCCGAGAGGTGCTGCAGCGTCAGTCCCATCGCCAGCGACGGCGCGATGTCGTCGTAGACGGCTACCTTGCGGAGGTAGGTGGCCGCCCCGATCGAGGAGAGCGGGAAGATGAAATAGTAGATCAGGTAACAGAACGCCGCCACCCAGACGTTGCCCGCCACCGCGTAGCCGAGCAGCGCGACGACGTAGCCAACGTTGACGAGCGAGAGCATCCGCCGCTCCCCGTGGACATCGACCAGGTGCCCGATCCGCTGGCTGGTCAGAATCGTCAGCGCGGTCACCGAGAGCAGCAGCGCGCTGATCTGCGAGACGCCGAGGTCGAACTGGTCGACCAAGACCCAGAGGCCAAAGGAGAAAAGGATTTGCTGGCGCGCGCCGTCGAGCATGTTGAGGAGGTAGTAATACTTGTATTCGCGGCGCCACACCATCGGTGCGCGCTTCGGCGCGATCGCCCGCGCCTCCCCGTCGTACAGGTGCGGAAACCAGAAGACGGCTGCCGCCGCGATCAGCCCGCAGCATGCCGCCAGGTAGTAGGCCCCATCGAACGAGAGCCAGTCGTAGTGGAAGGCCACGAGCGCGAGCGAGAGCGCCGCCAGTGAACCACCGCCGCGAATGGCCCCCATGGTGCCCAGGATGCGGCCGCTGCGGGCCTCGACCGTGAGGGTCATGCCGAGCGCGGCATTCGTCTGCAAGACCGTGTGATAGCCGATTGAGGTCAGGACCACCCACGGCGCGACGGTCCAGAACGAGGTCGCCGTCGAAAAGAGGACCATGCCGACGGAGAAGAGGACCAGCGCCAGCGCCGTCAGCCGTTGCAAGGAGAGTCGATAGAACAACGCCGTAATGAAGATGAGGAGGAAGCCGGGCACCTCGCGAATGGCGGTGATGTACCCGAACTGAGGGCCTTCGAGCCCCAGTTCGTCCTCGAAGTAGTTGGTGACGATCGACTCCTGCAATGACATCGATAGGCCGAACGCCACCGACATGATCGCCAGCAGGATAAACCCCCGCCCCGCCGGCGTGCCCCACGATGCCCGTAACCCCGCCACCCTGCGCGCCTTTCCCCCGTTTACCCCATGGCCCACCGCGGAGCCGACGCCGCTGTCGATTCGCCGTGGGCATCCTACCGTAGGCACTAGCCTGGCCGCACGAGACGGGAATTGACATCGCCGGACGAGTGTGCTATAGAATCATCATTCGAAATAGGAAAACATACAGCACACTTGAACGTCGCGGAGTGAGCCGCCTGTTCCATGGCGAGGGACGGTCGCGGGCGTCGGAGTGATGTGATCGGCCATGACGGATCACGGCAAAATCCTCACGGTTGACGCCAGCGTCGACAGCGAGCAGACGTTGACCGCGCTGAAAGCGCTGGCGTCGGACTGGCGGCTCCGCATCCTGCGGCTGCTGGGTACCGAGTCTGCCTCCGTCAATCAGATCGCGGCCGCCCTTGGTGTGCCGGCGGTGACCGCCGCGATGCACGTGAAGGCGTTGGAGGACGCGCAGCTCATCCACGCCCGCCTGGTGCCGGCCAGCCGGGGATTACAGAAGGTTTGCTCGCGGACGTACGACCAGATCAAGATCATTTTGCCGTCGCTGGAACAGGCAGGCGCCCGCATGGTCGAGATCGCGATGCCGATTGGCGCGTACGTCGATGTCGACGTGACGCCGACCTGCGGCATGGCGACGGAGACGGCCTTGATCGGAATCATCGACGACCCGACATGTTTCCTCGAACCGGAACGAATCAACGCGCAAATCCTGTGGTTCCGCCACGGCTACGTCGAGTACCGCTTCCCCTACCGCGTGCCGCCGGGCGCACGAGCAACCGGTGTGCAGGTGCGCATGGAGGTCTGTTCAGAGGCGCCGACGCACAACGAGGAGTGCCCGTCTGACATCACGCTCTGGATCAACGGGGTGGAGGTGGGAAGTTGGACCAGCCCGAGCGACTTTGGAGGCAGTCGCGGGGCGTTGACCCCCTCGTGGTGGCTCGACACGGATTCCCAGTTTGGTCTGCAGAAGCGATGGGAAGTTAACCACGTCGGCACGTTCGTCGACGGAGTCCAAATCTCCGACGCTTCCCTAGAAGACCTCAGCCTTGACGCAAGTAAAGCCGTCACGGTGCGCCTAGGTGTCAAGCCGGACGCGCGGCATGTCAACGGGCTCAATCTCTTCGGCCGCGCATTCGGTAATTATCCGGAAGACCTCATTCTGCGCATCGCTTACGACCACGAAGGGAGGTAACCAGACGCCGTGCGTCTTTCCCGGTTCTCGCCCCCGCGGGCGTCTACATTCGATGTTGCTGAAAGGAGCAATCGCTCATGGCTACCACGCGGTTAACCCGACGGCGGTTCCTGCACGCATCGGCCGGCGCCCTGGGCGGCGCGGCCCTCGCCTCGGGTGGTATCACAACGTCGCGGCGGACGGCCGCCGCGCAGGAGTTCGCGGGCAAGACGGTTTCCATCGCCACCGTTGACGGGGAGTTGAGCAACGGCATTACGGCCCAGATGGAGGCATTCGAACAGGCGACCGGGGCGAAGATTGAGCTGAACAAGATCCCCGGAGCCGAGCTCAATACGAAGATCACGGCGGATCTTTCCTCCGGCACCGGCGCCTTCGACGTCATCATCGAGCCGTTCATCTTCCTCCACGGCCACGCCGCCGGCGGCTTCTACGAGCCGCTCGACGAGCGGGCGGGCGCTGATCCCGACGTCGCCCTGGACGATTTCATCCCCATGCTGCTCGAGACCATGGGCAAGTACGACGGCAAGCTTTACGGCCTGCCCTACAAGGCGGATGCCTACGTCTTCTTCTACCGCAAAGACCTCTTCGCCGATCCCGCGGTGCAAGCGGCGTTCACGGAACAGACCGGCACGGATCTGAAGGCGCCGGACACTGTTGACGAGCTCATCGCGACCGCGCGCTTCTTTACGAAGTCGCTCAATCCCGACTCACCGACTGAGTTTGGCTGGGCCCACATGGCGGAATCGGGCGCCTCCGCCAACTGGATCTGGGCGAGTCGCCTTGCCGTTTACGGCGGCAGCTACCTCGACGCGGACTTCCGCCCCAACTTTAACAACGACGCGGGTAGGGCCGCGATGGCGGCCGCGCTCCAACTGAACGAGACCTGTCCCCCGGACATCGGCTCCTACGGATGGGAGGAGTCCAACACCTCGTTTCTCACCGGCAAAGTGGCGATGATGGAGCAATGGCCGGGTCTCTCCAAGATGGCCGAGACTGAGGAGGGCTTCTGGGGCCGGAGCGAGGTGATCGGCAAGACGGGCTACGCCGTGCCGGCCGGAGCCGACGTCAACGGCACGATCGTCAAGAGCTCGGTGCTAGGCGGCTGGGCAGCCGCCGTCTCGACCCATGCGGAGGACAAGGACTTGGCTTACCGCGCGGTCTCGTTCCTCACCAGCAAGGAGGGCGAGCCGCTGAAGATCGCCGCGGGCAACGATCCCTGCCGCCGCTCGACCTACGAGAACCCCGAGATCTCCGGCGCCAATCCGCTCTATCCGACGTTGATGCAGTGCCTCGAGCAGGCGCGTATTACCGCCGATGTCGACGCGCCGCCGGTCGGCTTCGAATTGCAGACCGTGATGGGGCAGGCCTTCAATCAAGTGTGGATCGGGGACGCGGAGGGAGACGCGGCTCTTGCTGATGTCGAGGAACAGTGGGTCGAGATTCTCGAACGGGCGCGCCTCGCCGGGTAGCGAGCGCCGGTTCGGTCGCTGCCAAGGCGCGTGCACGCGCC
>JBOGUE010000629.1:0-5119 GCA_050695955.1 Thermomicrobiales bacterium
ATCCAGGACCTTCCCGGCTTCGCCCATGATCTCCGGACCGACGCCATCGCCCGACAAGAACGCGATTGTCGCGGTGATTCCCATCCTCTTCCTCGTGGTACAGGACCAAATAAGGGCATGCCGCAGCACCCACACCGACACGAGATCGTGACGATCCGGTTTACGCCGTGGACTGGACAATCGGCATCCAGGACGGACGCCGTGCTTCGAACGCGGTAATGGCGACCTCATGGCGCATCGTCAACCCGATGTCGTCCAAACCTTCGACTAACCGATACCACGTGAAGTCGTCGAGGGGGAATGGAACCTCGACGCCGATCTCCGGGACTGACAGCATCCGGCGCTCGACATCGACTATGATCTGCAATCCGGGTTCGTCCGCCGCCGCGCGCAGCAGCAATTCGCCCACCTCTGGATCCACGACGACCGGGACCAAGCCCGATTTCGTCGCGTTGTTGCGGAAGATATCGCCGAAGCGTGACGAGATGACCGCTTGGAATCCGTGGTCCATCAGCGCCCAGACCGCGTGCTCGCGAGACGAGCCGGTGCCGACGTTGGGACCGGCGATCAAGATCGATGCCCCTTGGAACTCGGGGCGATCTAGCATAAAGTCGGGATCGCGCTCGCGCCACGCCGAGAAGAGCCCTTCGCCAAAGCCCTCGCGCTCGACGCGCTTAAGCCAGACGGCAGGGATAATCTGGTCGGTATCGACGTCACCACGATCGAGCGGGACCGCGGTCCCGGAAACGACGCGCACAGGTTGCATAGTCATTACCTCAGATCGGCCGGGGTCGCGAACGTCCCGACGATAGCGGTTGCGGCGGCGACTGACGGCGATACGAGGTGCGTTCGTCCGCCCTTCCCCTGCCTGCCCTCGAAGTTGCGATTGCTGGTTGAGGCGCAGCGCTCGCCAGGGCTAAGCTGGTCGGGATTCATGCCAAGGCACATCGAGCAGCCGGCGGCTCGCCATTCGAATCCTGCCTCGATGAAGACCCGGTCAAGCCCTTCGTCTTCGGCCTGGGCCCTGACTCGCATCGAACCGGGCACGACCATCGCCCGGAGACCGTTGCGCACATGCCGCCCCGACACGACCGATGCTGCCAGCCGCAAATCCTCGATGCGGCTGTTTGTGCAAGACCCGATGAAGACAGTATCAACTGGGATCTCGCGTATCGGCGTGCCCGGTTGGAGACCCATGTAGGCAAGCGCTCGCTCGGCCGCCGATCGTGCGGTTTGGTCACTGAATCCGCTCGGATCGGGCACAACAGCGTCAATCGCGATCACTTGACCGGGATTGGTGCCCCACGACACATGCGGCGCGATTCGCGCGGCGTCCAGTTCGACTTCGTGGTCAAAGGTCGCCTCGACGTCCGTCGAAAGCGACCGCCAGTCGTCAAGCGCCCGTTCCCATTCGACACCTTTTGGCGCGTGCGGTCGGCCTTCGACGTAAGCAAATGTCGTGTCATCGGGCGCAATCAGACCGGCCTTGGCGCCCGCTTCGATCGACATGTTGCAGACCGTCATCCGCCCTTCCATCGACAACGAGCGAATGGCGGAGCCTCGATACTCGATGATCGAGCCGATGCCGCCGCCGGTTCCGATCTTGCCGATGATCGCCAGGATGACGTCCTTCGCGGTGACACCCGTTTGGAGGTCGCCTTCGACGGTGATCGCCATCTTCTTCGGCGTAACCTGCGGCAATGTTTGTGTCGCCAGCACATGTTCGACTTCGCTCGTGCCAATGCCGAAGGCGAGCGCGCCGAACGCGCCATGCGTCGACGTGTGACTGTCGCCGCAGACGACTGTCATTCCCGGCAGAGTCAGTCCTTGTTCCGGACCGATGACGTGGACGATGCCCTGCCCGATGTCGCCCATCGGAAAGAGGCGAACACCGAACTCGCGGCAGTTCTTTGTCAGCGTCGAGACCTGCTTAGCGGAAATCGGATCGACAATCGGCCGGTCGATGTCGATCGTCGGCACGTTGTGATCCGCCGTTGCGACTGTCAAATCGGGCCGCCGTACCGGCCGCCCAGCCATGCGCAGCCCATCGAAAGCTTGCGGCGAGGTCACTTCATGAACGAGATGGAGGTCGATGAAGAGCAGGTCCGGCTCGCCCTCGGCCGAGTGAACGACGTGGCGCTGCCAAACCTTTTCGCCAAGTGTTTTCGCCGCGGTTCCCATGTCTTGATCGCACTCCTCGGGTGGCCCAATATGCGGTTATGTCCACCTCGACGTTGAGGAGCCAGCGATCACCGTTGACGGCTGGGAGAGCTCGACGCGGCTGAGCGCGGCAAGGTAGGCCCTGGCACTCGCCTCGACGATGTCGGTCGCCAGTCCATGCCCCGTGTACAACTCGCCGTTGACGCGGATGCGGACATGTACCTGTCCCTGGGCATCTTCGCCGGGCGTCACCGCTTCAACGTGATAGTACTCCAATTCGGCGGTCATTCCAGTGGCGGCGTCGATCGCTGAGAAGAGCGCGTCTACTGGTCCGTTCCCGTCCGCATCGCCAACGACCTGGTTGTCGCCGTGAGCAAGGACGACGGAGGCGTTCGCGGGTTCGCCACTGGCGATGTCGACCCGCCATTGGACGAGCCGGTAGGTGTCGTGCTCGGCTTGGAGTTGATCTTGCACGAGCGCGACGAGGTCGGCGGCGGTCACACGCTTCTTACGGTCAGCGAGACCCAGGAACCGCAGGTACGACTCCTGGACCTGCTCATCCTCCAACCGGATGCCCAATTCGTTGAGCGCATTGCGGAATCCGGCTCGACCCGAGTGCTTGCCGAGGATCAACTTGGTTCCTTCCCAGCCTACATCTTCCGGGTTCATGATTTCGTAGGTCGTGCGCTCCTTCAGCATCCCGTCCTGGTGGATGCCCGCCTCGTGGGCAAACGCATTGGCGCCGACAATTGCCTTGTTGACCTGCACCTGCAAGCCCGTAATGCCACTGACCAACCGGCTCGTCGGGACGATGCGGTCCTTCTGGATTCGAGTGTGTACCCCACCGAACTGTTCGCCACGGGTCGAGAGCGCCATCACGACTTCTTCGAGCGCCGTGTTACCCGCGCGCTCGCCGATGCCGTTGACGGTAACTTCTACCTGGCGCGCGCCAGCGGCGACCGCCGCCAGTGTGTTAGCGGTCGCCATGCCCAGGTCGTTGTGGCAATGTACGGAGATGACGACATCGTCGATTCCCGGCACTTTGGCTCGCAAGTGCTGCATCAGCGCCTGGTACTCGCTGGGCGTCGTATAGCCCACCGTGTCAGGCACGTTGAGCGTCGTCGCCCCCGCCGCAATCGCGCGGGAAAAGACATCGACCAAAAAATCCCAGTCGGAGCGAGTAGCATCCTCGGCCGAGAACTCGACGTCGCTGGTGAATCCCTTTGCCAGCCCGACCATCTCGGTGACGCGCTCCAATGCCTCTTCGCGGCTCATTCGGAGCTTGTGTTTGAGGTGGATGTCTGACGTGGCGATAAACGTGTGGATTCGCGCCGCTTCCGCCCCCCGGATCGCCTGAGCCGCGCGTTCGATGTCGCCTCGGCTGGTACGTGCGAGTCCCGCCACGACTGAGCCCTTGACGCGCTGCGCAATCAGGCGCACAGCCTCGAAGTCGCCGGGGGAGGCGGCTGGAAAACCGGCCTCAATGATGTCTACGCCGAGCGCGACGAGCGCGTCAGCGACCTCTAGCTTTTCCACTCCGGTCATCGTCGCGCCCGGCGATTGTTCGCCGTCGCGCAGTGTCGTGTCAAAGACCAGGATTTGGCGACGTACGTCCGCCTCCCCCGTACTTTTGCTTTCCATGGTTAGTCCCCTTGGGAGCTGCCCGCGGCGGCCGATGGCGCCGGCCGGCCCTTGCGTAACCAGGGCATCATCGCCCGCAGCTCCTTGCCGACCGTCTCGATGGTCGTCTTGGCGTGCTCCTCGCGCATGCCCAGGAACTTCTGGCGACCGGCTTCATTTTCCGCGATCCAGTCCTTCGCGAAGGTGCCGTCCTGGACGCGCGCGAGAAGTTCCTTCATCTTCTGACGTGTGTGGTCATCGACGATCTGCGGACCGGCGTAGTAATCACCGTACTCCGCGGTGTCGCTGACCGAATAGCGCATGTACGAGAGTCCGCCTTCGTAGAAGAGATCGACGATCAACTTCATTTCGTGCAGGCACTCGAAATAGGCGACTTCGGGCTGATACCCGGCTTCGACCAGGGTATTGAACCCGGCTTCGATCAGGTTCGAGACGCCACCGCACAGGACAGCCTGCTCGCCGAAGAGATCGGTTTCGGTCTCTTCTTTGAAGGTCGTCTCAAGGACGCCGGCGCGCGTCGAGCCGAGGCCCTTCGCATACGCCAGCGCCACTTCCTTTGCCTTGCCACTCGCGTCCTGGTGCACCGCCACCAAGGCCGGCACCCCAACGCCCTCCTGGAAGAGCTCGCGCAGCCGGTGTCCCGGACTCTTCGGCGCGATCATCGAAACGTCGACATCCTGCGACGGCACCACTTCACCGAAGTGGATGTTGAAACCGTGCGCAAACATGAGCGTCTTGCCCGCGGTAAGACTGGGTGCGATCGAGTCTTTGTAAACCTTGCCCTGCGTTTGATCGGGAACAAGAACCATGATCACGTCGGCTTCACGCGCGGCGTCGACGACCGACGTCACCCGCAGACCGTCCGCCTCGGCGCGGGCGCGGCTGGTGCTGCCCTCATGCAACCCTACGACGACATTGAGTCCCGAGTCGCGCAGGTTGAGCGCATGGGCATGCCCTTGGCTGCCGTAGCCGATGACAGCAATCGTCTTGCCAAGCAACGGATCGAGGCTGGCATCCTTATCGTAATAGATCGTGGCGGGCACCGGAACTCCCCCTGCTCATTCCTGAGCCCTCGCACCGAGGGCGTTGCGTACGTTACCCCAAATAATACGGGGAGCGGCGTCCGCTCCCCGATAGCAATCACAATCAGTCGGCGGCAATCGAGCCGTCGCGCTCTACCCCCCGATGCTTCGGGCTCAGCGATCCACCGCCCCGCATCATCGCCACCGGTCCGGTACGGACCAATTCGCGGATGCCGAACGGCCGCAGCATCGCCAGTAACGAGTCGATCTTTTCCTCTGACGCCACTGCTTCGATC
>JBOGUE010000630.1:0-4670 GCA_050695955.1 Thermomicrobiales bacterium
ATTCCGGGTCGTTGGTGAAGTTTGCCTCGTTGTTGAGGGAGCTGCCCATGGTGCCCTGGAGCCCCACGGCGACGATGATGAGCACGAGCCAGATACCGAGCGTTCGCCACGGCCGGCGGGCGCTGGCCTCCGCAATTCCCCGTGTTGAAAAAAACTTCGATGCCACGAAATACCCCTTCCTCTTAGGTGTCGAACTATTTTCGCCGGCGGGTCACCGGATCACCTACCCACACATCATGGTTTTGACTCGCTCGCACGCCGGCGATGGAGTCCACCCGTGCCATGCTATGACCCTGTTGTCATCAGCCTTTGTCTGATTTGTCACAATCTTGTAAACGCTTACCGGGTCATCGACATCCTCCCGCGATACCGTGCAGAAGCGCTGCCGGACGCGAATCGCGATCAATGCCATCACGGTGATGGCGGCGATGGCCGCGCCGATGGCATCGACGAGCGTGCCACCCTGGATCGATGGGGCGAGCCAATCGGCCCCGGCGACGGCGTGCGCGATGTTCGGGTTGGTCGCGAAGCCGGGCGCCCGCGCGATGGCGAGGAGCCAATCGCCGGGCCGCTCGGCCAGTGACGAGACGGCCAGGGCGGCGAGCGAGAAGGTGGCAACGGGCGCGGCGATCCAGAAGGGCGTCCGGTAGGAGCACGGCGGGGCGTGGCCGTCGTGTGCAGCGCGAGAACCGTGTTGCGCAATCATCACCATTGCCGTCCTGTTTTCGCTTCGTTCGAATACGAATGGGCCATCCTCGGAATGGATCACGCCCGCTTCCCTCCTAGGGCTCCACGTGTGAGACGCGAGTCGAACCCGTTTGTGATGTGACTGTACGGACACAAGCCAATCCCCTCCCCGCTGAGGCGGAGCTGCGCGACAACGTCCGGTTTGCTGCTTGAACCCGAGTGGCTAACGCCTAACGCCTAACGCCTAGCTTCTCAAGTAGGCGAGGACCGCCAGAACGCGGCGGTGGTCTACTCCCGTGTCGGGGAGGCCGAGCTTGCCGAAGATGCTGGTCACGTGCTTCTCCACCGTCCCTTCACTGACGAATAACCGGCCGGCGATGGCGGCGTTGGTGCGCCCTTCCGCCATCAGGGCGAGCACGTCGCGCTCGCGCTCGGTCAGGGTTTCCACGCGATCGTCGCGGCGGCGGCGGGTGACGAGCTGGGCGACGACTTCCGGGTCAAGCACCGTTCCTCCTCCCGCCACCTGTCGCACCGTGGCGACAAAGTCGCCAACGTCGGCGACGCGATCCTTCAAAAGGTAGCCGACGCCCTCCGCGCCGGATTCGATCAATTCGCCCGCGTACCGTTCCTCGACGTACTGCGAGAGGACGAGGACCGGGCTGCCCGGCACTCGTTGCCGGGCCTCGATGGCGGCACGCAAGCCCTCGTCCCGAAAGCTCGGCGGCATCCGCACGTCGACCACTGAGACGTCGGGCCGATGTTCCTCGACGGCCGCGATCAGCCCCGGGCCGTCGCCCACGCGGGCGATGACCTCCATACCGGCGTCCGTCAAGAGCCGGGCAATGCCTTCCCGGAGCAACACCGAATCCTCGGCGATTACGACCCGCACGGAATCTCTGCCCGCACCCTCGTTCCTTTGCCGGCCGGGCTCTGGACGGCGAACCGTCCGTCGAGCGCGGCCAGCCGCTCGGCCAATCCGATGAGCCCCGTGCCGTCGTGCATCGAGGCGCCGCCGGCGCCGTTGTCTTCGACGTCAATAATGAGCCATTCCTGCTCGCGGCGCACATGGACGCGCGCTGCGGTGGCGTTGCTGTGCTTGGCGACGTTGGCCAGCGCCTCGACGACCACGAAATACGCGGTCGACTCGACGGCCTCCGGCAGCCGTCCGTTGAGATCGACCTCCACCGTCACCGGAACCGGCGCGCGGCCGGCGACGGCCGAGATAGCGGCATCGATCCCGCGGTCGGTGAGCACGGCCGGGTGGATACCGCGGACCAACTCCCGCAACTCGACCAGGACCCGTTTGGCTTCGTCGTGCGAGGTTTCAAGCAACTGGCGGGCGGCCTCGGGGTCGCTCGCCATCTTCTCCTTGGCCATGCCGAGTCCCATCGCCAGGGAGACGAGGCGTTGCTGGGCGCCGTCGTGCAGGTCGCGCTCGATGCGGCGGCGCTCGACCAGCATCGCCTCCATCACGCCGGAGCGGCTGCGGGTCAGGACCTCGACCCGCTCCTCCAATTGCTCCTGCGACGGCCCGAGCATCCAATGGGCGAAGGCGAAGTGGGCCCGCGCAAGGCCGGTGATGAGGAGCAGGGCCGGAATGACCATGATGAGGCCAAGAATGGCGACAATCAGCGCCTCCGGCAGGGTATTGATTTGCCAACTACCGACTCCCTGGCCGTCATCCTGCCAGTAGTAGAACGGCATCGTGATCGCCGCTACGGGCCAAAACGTGGCGAAGCCCGCCATGGCGAGTTCGATCACGCTGAGCGGAAAGAGCGCGATCAGGTAGAGCAAGTCCCGCCAGACGGCCGGGTCGGAGAGTTTGTTCTTGATCTGGCGGAGCAAACCGGGATTCGGCTGGACCCGGTATGGCTCCGGGATGAACCCACCGCCGAAGGAGGCGATGCGCCGCCGTTCGAAGCGGGCCGCTCCGATCCAGGCGTGCATCGTCACGATCAAGACCGGCAGGCCAATAAGCGTGATCGCGAGCGCGGCGCTGACCGCAACCAGCGTGATCCAGACAATAAACGACGCAATACCGAGTCCAAAGTTGATGAGCAAGAATCCCGCGGCGGTCCAGGGTCGTGGGCGGAGCAATCGCTCGAGCAGAACGATGGCCCGATCCCGCAACTCACTCGGATCGCCGATCGAGAACGACGTCGACATTCGATACGGTCCTTATCCGGTCCCCTTAGGCTTAGGCTCGCGGCCAATCCGCCGCGCTCATCGATCACTAGAGGGATTATAGGGAGTGGGTGGCGTCGATGAATCCCGGCAGGCGGGAGATTCGGGGGTAGGGTTATCCCCCAGCCCTTCCGACATTCCGATCGCAGAGAGGAATCTCGCCTTCATCTAACGAACGGCACGATCCTCGCTTCACTCGGACTGACGGGGAGGTGACTTGGACAAACAGGACGTGACGGAGCGGGCGGCGTGGTCGGCGGCGGACTCGCCGGAGGCGATGCAGTCGGGGATGCCGACGCCGCGGTAGGCGTGGCCGGCGAGGCGGAGGCCAGGGAGAGTGGCGACAGCGCGCTCGATGGCGGCGACGCGATCGAGGTGGCCGAGGGTGTACTGCGGCATGCCGTCGGGCCAGCGGGTGACGTGCGCCAGGCTGGGGTCGGCGGTGATACCGAGGGTGGTGCGGAGTTCCTCACGGGCGATGCGGATCAGGTCGTCGTCTGGGGCAGAGACGATTTGATCCTGGCCGGCGCGGCCGATGAAGACGCGAAGGAGGGCGTGGCCGTCTGGCGCGCGTCCGGCCCATTTCGAGGAAACCCAGGTACAGGCAAGCGCCTGCCGGCCCTCGACGCGCGGGATGACGTAACCGTGGCCGGCGAGCGGGCGCGGGAGGGCGCGCTCCGGGTAGGCAAGGGCGACGGTGGCGCTGGAGACGTGCGGGATCGAGCGCAGGAGACGCGCGGCCTCTGGGAGGAGATCGTCGAGGAGCATCGCTGTCGGTCCCGCTGGTGTAGCGAGGATAACGGCGTCGGCCGCGAGCGCGGTTCCGTCGTCGAGTTCTAGTGAGAACGGACCGCCCGCGTTGTTGCGGTGCAGGGAGGAGAGACTCGAACCGGTCAGTATCTGAACACCGGCGGCGCGCAGCCGGGTTTCGATGGCCTCGACCATGTCAGCCAAACCGCTGACCGGAGCAAGGAACGGGGATGGTCGCTGCCCGCCGTTGGATGGCGGCGCGTTGCGGCGGGCGACGAGAACGCCTTTGATGAGGCCGCCGTGCTCGATCTCGCCCGCGCGGAGTTGGGGGAAGGTGGCGGCGAGACTGAGCTGGCGGCCGTCGCCGGCGTAGATGCCGGCCATCAGCGGCTCAACCAAGCGCTCGTAGACCTCGCGACCGAGGCGGCGTTCGATGAAGACGGCCAGCGTTTCGTCTCCCGCGCCACGGCGCGAAGGAAGCACGTAGTCGAGCGTCATGCGCGCCTTGCCGAGGGGGGAGATGAGGCGGGTCTTGGCCATCGGACCGAGCTTGGTCGGGACGAGGCCGGTTAACCCTTCCGGTAGGTCGTAGAGGCGACCGCCGCGCATGACGAAGGTGCGGCGCGTCTCCTGGCGAACGCCCTGGAGGCGATCCTCGATGCCGAGGTCGCGGCAAAGGCCGACGCCGCGCGGCTTCATGGAAAGGAAGGAGTCCGGGCCGCCTTCGATGACGAAACCGTCGATCCGTTCGGTGCGGATCTTGCCACCGAGAACGAGGTTGTGCTCAATCAGAGAGCTCTGGGCGTGGGGCGAGATTTGGGTCAGGCGAAAGGCGGCGGCGAGGCCGGCGATGCCACCACCGACGACGGCGATGCGCGGCTGGGCGGCGCCTTCCATCGGCGTTAGAGCCACCCTGCTTGGGCGGCGCGGTCGCGGACCAGGCCGGCGAGGCCGGCGATCATGGCCGGGTGGTCGTTGAGCATCTCGATCCGTTCCAGGTGCATGCCGAGCGATGCGGCCTGGTTTTTGAACTTGACGTCGATGTCGAA
>JBOGUE010000631.1:0-2048 GCA_050695955.1 Thermomicrobiales bacterium
GAGCACAACCGGCCAAGCGAGGTCGCGCGACGCCAGTCGATGACCGCGCAGCCGAGCCATGAAGGCCATGGCCCGCCCGCCAAGGCCGAAGGGCAAGCGGCCCACCCACGGCAATCGCCATCGCCAGCGGGACCGGGCCAGCGGCGCGGCGGCAATGGACGCCGCGAGGAGCACGCCGACGATGATCAACGCGTGATTGGCGCCGTGGATGGCCAACGCGGCGATGAGGATGGCGACGAACGCAATCTGCCCCGCGACCGAGCGCAGGGCGACGGTCAACAATCCGTCGTCGACCGGCACCCGTCGCTGCTTGAGGATGCGAAGCAGGACGTAGACCGAGGCCGGCCCATTGACGAAGAACAGCGCGCCGAGGGCGGTGCGGCGCAGATGGACGCCGGCCACCGTCAAGCAAGAAAGCGAGTGCCCGAGCCGACCGAGAATGATCCGATAGGTCAGCGCGCTGGCGGCGATGGTAGCGATCTCGATGCCGACGCCGGCGGCGATCCAGCGGGGGTGCGCCTGGCGAAGCGCCGCGCCGATCTGCCCGACTTCCTCCCAATGGCGAACAACCAACGCCACCGCGAGGAGCGGCACGACTGCGAGCCAGATCGCCAGCGCGTGTTGCCGGAGGAAGGACCCGATCTGCCGCACGAAAATCGTCGTGCCGGCTGTTTCTGCTTGGACGCTCGCCAAGGGGTGGCTCCTTCATCTCGCGTGCCGGTCCGTCACAGTGCGGCAGGCGATACGTCTAACGCATAACGCAGGGGGCGTACCACGGTTGTTTTGAGCATGGCGGTCGCGTGCAATCGAAAGCGACGCGCTCTGCTACGATTGACGAGAACCAAGGCGGGATCGTGGAGGCGAGTGACAGTGATAACGGTCCATATCGAGGACGACCTGGCGGCGTTGATCGGTCAGGAAGACGCGCCGGTTGAGCAAACCGCGCGAGAACTGATGGTGATGGAACTCTTCCGCCGGGGCACGATATCGGGCGGCAGGGCGGCCGAACTGCTGCGCATGGATCGCCTGGAGTTCATTCACCGCGCGGCGGATGTTGGGATCCCGTACTTCAACATTGCTGAGCAGGATTTAGAGGATGAGATTGCTCGGCTACGGGCGTCGTGAGCGTCGCTCCCGTCGTCTCAGACTCCAGTCCCCTCAACAGTGGTTCCTGCTAAGGCCGCCGCGACTGCTGCTGTGGAGAAGCGGGTGACAGGTGACCTGGTGATTCATGGCGGTTGCCGTCAGTTTGGCTACCCGGTCCAGCCCAAGCGGCGGCGTGCCGCGTGGACGAGGCGAGCGCATTCGGGAATGCGGAGCCAGTAGGCGGCGGCCACGTAGAGCGATCCGGCGGCGGCCAACGCGCCGTAGGTCCAGATGGTGCGGCCGTCGGTGGGATCGGTGATACGCGCCAGCGGATCCGCAAGCCACAGCGCGAACGCGGCCAGCATCGCGGCCGCGAGCACCATACGCGGCAGTGATGAACGGAGTTCGTGCCCGACGCCGCCGACGCGACGCCAGAGGATCGCGAGCAGGACGACCATGCGCAGGGTGCTGGTGATGGAGATGCTCAGCGCCAGTCCACCGTGTCCGAGCCGCGGCGCCAACAACCAGCTCAGGGCAACGTTGGCGGCGATGGCCAGGAGAGCGACGGCGACGGGTGTACGCGTGTCGTGCATGGCGTAGAAGGCTCGGGTCGTCGTCTCGACGACGGCACGGGCGAGCAGGCCGGGCGCGAAGTAGCCGACGGCGGTGGCCACCAGCGCGGTCGATTCCGGCGTAAACGAGCCGAACTGAAAAAGAGTCTGGACGATGCTGGCGCGGAAGGCGAAGAGGCTCACCGCGCCCGGCAGCGTCAGGAAGACGAGCGGCCCGAGCGCCCGATGGAGCGTCTGCTTCACGTCGTCCAACTGCCCCAGACCGTATTGGCGGACCATGAGCGGAAAGATGACGGTCGAGAGACTGAGCGCCAGGACACCGTGCGGCAACAAGACGAGATGATTGGCGTAGTTGAGCGCCGAGATGCGGCCCGCGCCGAGCCGTGAGGC
>JBOGUE010000632.1:0-3616 GCA_050695955.1 Thermomicrobiales bacterium
GGGCGGGGGGGGATAGGGGGCCATTCCGAGCAAGAAAGCAAACGGCGGTAGGCCCGCACGCCTCCCGCCGTTAACGTCGCCGCTACGATCGCATGATCAGGGAAAGGGTTGCGGGTCCCCCTGAGCCGAGTGACCTTGGGTCTCCGCGTCCGGCCAGCGGCTTCGAAACCAGCTCCAGTGCGCGGCCACCCAGCGGCGGCAGCGCCGCGCGGCCAGATCGACCAGCGCGTTGACCAGCAGCCAGCTCCCGATCAGGATCGTGAAGAGCAGCGCAATGAGCAAAGCATTGAACTGCTCAGGCATCACACCCTCCTCACGCCTGGGATGCCGGCCGGTCCCGCGACGAACGACATCCCCCACTCCGGTGTCCCATGTCCCAGGCTGGTAAGCGGGGCAGTGACGCCAGCCAAGCACACACCCTCCCGCCTTTACCTTACTACCAGTGTGTCCGTACATATCGGACCGAAGGGATAGTTAGTGGGGCACGATAGTGAGGGCGGCAAGGGCGGCGAGGACGGCGAGGAACAATCGGTTATCGGTATTTCTGGATAAGCCCTCGAATAAGTCGCCCCACCTCCGCCGCCTGTTCGAGGAGCGGCTGCAATCGCTGGTCGCTCATGTAATCGAGGTCTCTCGCAATCATGAGTTGCGTCTCGACTTCACAACGTGAGCCGTGGGCGATTGACAGGTGGTGCAGCAGTTCTCGCGTTCCCGTTCGACCCTTGCCTTCGGCAATATTGCTCGGAATCCCGACCACTGCACGTCGCACCTGATTGGTCAGACCGAATCGCTCATCGGGTGGCCAGTCCTTCGACGCCACATAGACGGCCTTGACCAGCGTCATTCCACGCTGCCAGGCCAGAAGCCCCCGATACCCCTGATCTTTAACCGTGTCCACCCTCGCCTCCCAACCGTCATCCTTGCCGCCCTCGCCACCCTTGCCGCCCTTGCCGTCCTCGCCGCCATCGCCGTCCTTGCCGCCTCACAGATCCGGTGGGCGCTCGCCGAGGGTGACTTCGACGGTGAGCTGCTCGTCGCCGCGCTGGATGGTGGCTTCGACGGTGTCGCCGGGTTCGTGGGCGAAGAGGATTTCGGTGAAGGATTGCTGCTGGTCGATCTCTTCGCCGTTGATCGCCAGGATGACGTCTTCCGCTTCGATGCCGGCTTCATCCGCTGGGCTGTCCGGCTCGACGCGCTGCACGAACACCCCGTAGTCGACCGCCAGATCCTCCTCGGCGACGGTTAAATCGGTGACCGCACTGTAGCTGACGCCGAAGAACGGGTAGACCACCTCGCCGTCGTCGATGAGTTGCTCGGCGATCTCGCGCACCGTGTTCGAGGGGATGGCGAAGAAGAGCCCCTGGGCGATGCGGCCGTCTTCCAGCTCGTCGATGCCGAGGGTGTTGACGCCGACGACCTCTCCCGCCAGGTTGAAGAGCGGGCCGCCGGAGTTGCCGGGGTTGATGGCCGCGTCGTGTTGCACCAGGTTGGTGTATTGCGACGGTTGCAGGTTGAGATCGCGGCCAAGGGCGCTGACGATCCCTTGGGTGACGGTGTTGGTGTAGGAGCCGAGGGGCGAGCCGATCGCGAGCACCGGCTGGCCGGGTTGCAGCTCGTCTGAGTCGCCGAGCGCGACGGTCGCCGGCATCTCGCCCTCGACCTTGATCACGGCGAGGTCACTGATGGGATCGGCGCCGATCGCTTCGGCCTCCAGCTCGTCGCCGTTGGCGAAGATCACCTCGAACTCGTCGCCCCCGGCCACGACGTGGGCGTTGGTGACGATGTGTCCCTCATCGTCGATGACGAAACCGGTGCCGCTGCCGGCTGGTTGGATGATGCCGGCGCCGTCGGCTCCGCCGAAGACCTGCCGGTTGATCACGGTCACCACCGCCGGGGCGACCGCTTCGACCACCTCGACGGCGGTCATCTGGACGCGCGCGTCGTCCTCGCCCTGATCCTGGGCGTCGACTGAGCGATCGACCAGCCCGCCCAGCGCGAGGCCGATCAGTAGCGCCAGCCCGGCAACCGGGGCCAGCAGTCGATTCGCGTTCACGGGCTTCTCCTCAGTCACGAGTCGTTCGGCATTCGGCGTTCGTCCTCTGATGCCTGACGCCTATGGTACTCGTCCTACGTGGTGGAGTGACGTCCGGTTCGCGACAGAGGGGTCAGGGCGATGTCTCGTCCGGAGCGATGAGCAGCGCGACCACACGCTCATGATAAGCGGCGAGGTCGTGCCCCAAGGGCAGCCGGCTCGGGGCCTCACGCAACAGACGCTGAAACCCGAGGAAGGCGGCGTAGGCAAGCAGCGCGCGGGATCGCGCGTGATCCGGTCGGAATCCGAGCGTGCGAAAGCAGTCAGCCAAATAGTCGATGCGGCGCTCGGTCACGCGCTGCAGCACCGGTTGCACGATCGGGTCATCGGCGGCGTCGGAGATTGCTAATTCGAAGGCCGCCTCCGCGCGCAACGTCGCCACAGCCGAACCCGTGTCATACACATGACCACGAATAGACAGGTCGAATAACCGGCTGAACCGGTCCCGCGGGTCAGGGATTCGATCCATGGCGACGATGACCGCCTCGGTCTCCTCCTGCTCCCAGTGTTCGAGGGCGACCCGGAGGAGAGCATCGCGATTCGGGAAGTGCCAGTAGAAGCTGCCCTTGGTGACGCCGAGGCGCTTGGCCAGCGGCTCGACGGCGACGGCGGCGACGCCCTTCTCGGCGATCACCACGCGTGCGACGCGCACCCAATCACTGGCACGGAGGCCCTGTTTGCGATCAGACGAGGCGTGCTTCGGCATGGGCGCATTTTCTTCCATACGCTACCGTATTGACAAGCGGCGGTGGCGGTGGCACCATACGGGTGCGTATGGACTGGTTGGTCCGGCGTCCTGGGAGGGGCCATGATGCTGCTTGACGATCTCTTGCCGGCCTACGAATTCAACGAAATCCACCGGGTGCGGATCGCCGCGCCGCCGGATCGGGTTTTTGCCGCGCTCAAGGAGGTGACGCCCGGCGAAATGCCGCTGGGGCGCCTGCTCTTCGGCATCCGCTCGCTACCGGCTCGCCTGGTCGGCCAGCGGGGCCTACCGACCGCGGCGACGATACCGCTCTACGGGCAGATGCTGGCCGCGGGATTTGTCGACTTGGGCGAAGAGGCTGATCGCGAAATGGTCGCCGGTATGATCGAGCAAATGTGGAAGTTGCGCGGCGGCACGCCGCCGCCGGCACTGGCCATACGGAACGCACACGACTTCGTCGCCTTCGATGCGCCTGGGTACGCCAAAGCCGCGATGAACTTCCTTCTGTGGCCGATGGACGGCGAAACCGAGCTCGTGACGGAGACTCGCGTCCTGACGACAGACGCTGGCGCGCGCCGGCGGTTCGGCCGCTACTGGCGGGTCATTCGGCCCGGCAGCGCGGCGATCCGCCGCGGTTGGTTGCGGGCGGTGAAACGCCGGGCGGAGCGTGGCGCGGTCGAGCAGCACGCGTCCGGGCGTCGATTGCACGACGACGGCCGGGGCGCCGTCGCACATAGGCAGGAGGGGACGATGCCATATCTCCGACGATTCGTTCGTTCCAATGGCGGCTTGCTGACCTTCATCGGCATCGCGCACAT
>JBOGUE010000633.1:0-5162 GCA_050695955.1 Thermomicrobiales bacterium
AACCTAACCTTAACACACAAAGAACCGCTGCGACGCGCCATTCCGCGCCCCCGCAACGGTCCATCGAGTATAAAGCGGCCGGCGAAGGGGTGTCAAACGTGGCCTGATGCATCAGACAGACTCGGAAATCGTGCGTCAATGAGCAGCGATGCGATGAATGGGAATGACAAGCAATCGCGTGGAGGTAAGCGGATGTCTGTCGCCCTTGTGAGAAACCCACCCATCACGAGCGAGGCCATCAATCGCCCGCGGACAGCCGCATGGGACGGTCCGCGGATGCAGGATTGGGGGCCGGTCCTGGCGCGCAGCCTGGGGTGGGTCGGCGCGACCGATGGGGATCGCCTGGTCGGGTTCGTCAACGTCGCCTGGGACGGCGGGGCACACGCCTTCCTCCTCGATACGACCGTCCACCGCGACTATCAACGGCGCGGTATCGGGAGGGAGCTGGTGCGGGAAGCCGCCGCGCTCGCGCGGGAGCGGGGCGCGGAATGGCTCCACGTCGACTATGAAGAGGAACTGGACACGTTTTACCGCCGGTGCGGCTTCCGGCCAACGCTTGCCGGGCTGCTCTTCCTCGGGGGTGACATCGGAAATGGGAGCGAATGAGCGGCGACTGGGAGCGCCTGCCGCGGTTCCTGCGCGACTCGTGGCAATTGCCGTCGCTTGGATTGGCCGGCGAGCCACGGCGCGTAACCGGCGGGTATGGGCGCCGGTCGTGGCTGATCGAGTTCGTGGCGTCCGATTGGTCACGGCCAAGATCCGTCCAACTCCGCTGCCCGGACCCGGGTAAGACGAGCCTCGCGCTCGAAGTGGCGCGACTCCAGTGGCTTGCGGCCCGCGACTATCCGGTCAGCCCACCGTTGGGCTGGGTGGCGGACGCGACGATCTTAGATGAGCCGTTTGCGTTGATCGAGTGGGTGCCGGGCCGAACGCTGGCGGATCGGATACGGACGGACGGTTGGCGCGGCGATGGCGCTGCTGGACGGATCATCGGCCTTTTGCTCGCTCGCCTGCACGCGCTGCCCTGCCACGACTTTCCGGCGGAGTTTGATTCCTCCAGCGGGCCGCCGCCTCTCGACCGCATCGCCGGCCTGCTCGGTTCGGCGCGATTGGACGCCGTGAAGAACTGGTTCGACGGCCACCGGGCGGCATCGCCTGTTTCGGTCGTCTGTCACCTCGATTTGCATCCCCTCAATGTCGTGCTGTCGGGAGACGATCCCGTGGTGATCGATTGGGAGATGGCGCGGCTGGATCACCCGCTAATGGACGTGGCGATGTCGCAGGTCCACACGGAGATCGCCCTGGGAATCGGTGAGTATCCACGCCTGGCGGATCGGTTCGCCTACGGCCGGCACGTGCTCGAAGCGTACCGCACGCGGTGGCCGGTGGACGATGCCGAGCTCTGTTACTTCCGGGCGTTGGCCGCCTGCCGCCGGCTCGGGGACGTGGCAGGCGCCCTGCAACGACCGGGTTTGCAAGCGGATGACCGGGCGGAGTTGGAGGGCGAAGGCGCGTCCGCGATCTCCCTCCTCGACCGGGAGATCGGTTGGAACTATCGGTCGTGATCGAGGTCAGCGCGTGGTCGCCGGGGCCGTCGTGAGGGTAACGCGGGCCGGGTCGGTTGCGCGGGCCGGCGGCAGGACCTGGCGGCAGGCGTCGGCGAGGCAGACGAAGAGGAGTGCCATCAGGCCCGCGTGGAGGAGGGTAGTCCAGACGTCGAGGCGGCTGAAGACGACCGCCGCGCCGGCGAGTGCCTGGAGGAAGATGAGGATCAGGGCCGCGAGGTTGACCCGGTAGAGCGCGGGCACTTCGTAGCGGCGACGGTACGAGGCGAAGGCCAGACCAGCGACCAAGAGGGCGCTGATTAAGGCGGCCAAACGGTGGCCGAAGGCGATGCCGGTCGCGCCGTCGAAGCCGGGAAACCACTCGCCGTTGCAGCTCGGCCAGGTGGCGCAGGCCATTTCCGCGCCCGAATGGCGCATGTAGGCCCCGAGATAGGCGACGCCGATCACAAAGAGCAGCACGGCCCAGGTGGTGCGGCGATGCCAAGGCGGCAAGGCGGAAGGCGAAAGACGGAAGAGCTTGTCCCGCTCGGAAGGAGGGGCGGAGGGCGGTCGAGTGCGCTGATTGGGGGTCTCGTAGAGCAAGCGCGTGAGCAGGAAGACGCTGGCGAAGCAGACGAGCGAGACGCCGAAGTGGGTTGCTTTGACGGTCGGTTGCTGGGGCCACATGACGGCTGATGCACCGAGGCCGGACTGCAACAAGAGCGTGCCGACCATGAGTGCCACGAGTACCTTAACCTCGCGGTTGCCGCGCCGCAGGCGCAAGGCGCCGATAGCCACGCTGGCGATGAGCACACCTTCGATACTCGTCACCAGCCGGTGGCTGTATTCGACGGCGGTCTCGAAGGCGTACGAGGGGATGAACTCGCCGTGGCAGAGCGGCCAGGAGCGGCCGCAGCCCTCGGCCGAACCGGTGTTGGTGACCGTCGAGCCCATGATGAGCACGAGGAACATCCCGCACGTCGCCACCACCGCCAGCCGTCGAACCGCCTTTTCCATCTCCCTCTGTGCTCCGGAATCCCCGTGGGTGAATGATCACCAACGTCGCCGTAGATGCTTCCCATTGAGCGTACCATCGCGCTGCGCCGGTTGCCACGGCGATGGGCGGTGACTCGACGCACTCTGTGATTCCCTGCCCAACTCGCGTCACGCCGGCTTCCGCGTTCGCGGATAGAATTGGGAATGGTGTCATAACGGCGACCGCGGCCTGCCAAGGAGGCCCATCCGATGACGAACAGCGCGCAAACGGTTTTCTTGCACGATAAGTCGAGCGGTTCGGAGGCGACGATCCTTCCCGGGTATGGGTTTAATTGCGTGAGCTTCAAACCGGTGGTCGGGGGGGAGCCGATCGAGGTGATTTGGGCCGAGGAGGGGTTTGGGCCGGGCAGCCGGCCGTCGCGCAGCGGCATTCCGCTTCTTTTTCCCTTCGCCGGGCGGCTGCGCGGGGTCGAGTTCGCGTTTCAAGAGCGGACGTATCGCGTCGAGGGCGCGCAGATCAACGACGGCAACGCGATCCACGGGTTTGTCTTGAACCGGCCGTGGCGGGTTGTGGACCAGAGCGCAAGCAGCGTCACCGGCGAGTTTCAGGCGTCGGTCGACGATCCGACGCTCGTCGGGCAGTGGCCGGCCGACTTCCGGGTCGCGGTGACGTACGCGGTGACGGGTCCGGCGCTGACGTGTGACGTCGAGATTGCCAACCCGGACGATAAGCCGCTGCCGTTCGCCTTTGGTACACATCCCTACTTCCGCGTGCCGCTCGGTGGTTCTGACCGCGCGGCCTGCACGGTGACCGTCCCCGCCTCGACATCTTGGGAACTCGACGGCGGCATCCCGACTGGCCCGACGGAACCGGTTAGCGGCATGCGGGATCTGCGGAAAGGGGCGAGGTTCGGCGACCTCGCGCTGGATGCCGTCCTGACCGACCTGGCATCGGCCAACGGCGCCATTCAAACCGTCATCGACGATCCGCACAGCGGGCGGCGTCTGACGCAGACCTTTCCAGATGCGTTTCCTCACGTCGTGGTCTACATCGCCCCGCACCGTGAGGCGATCGCGGTCGAACCCTACACCTGTATCCCCAATCCATTCGCCTTGGAAGCACGAGGGATCGACACCGGTCTACGCTTGCTGCAACCCGGCGAAACGTTCGCCGCCCGGATAGAGATCCGCTTGGATTGAGGCGAACGTCCACAGCCCGACCGGCGCGGGCTAACCACGTGCCGCGCAGAGGAGATCCGGCATCTCCGGGAGCGTTCGGAGGATCAGCCGTCAGCAGCGGATCGGTCAAGCGACGTATTGACCTCGTCCTGATTGCTGACAAGGCCATGGCGGAGGGCGTGGGCCACGGCCGCCGCTCGGGTGGGAACGTCGAACTTGGCGAGGATATTGGAGACATGGGTGGCGATCGTGCGGTGGCCAACGGAGAGCGCGTCGCCAATCTCCTTATCCGATTGGCCGGCGACAAGCTGCCGGAGGACGTCGCGTTCACGCCGGGTCAGAACGACGGTCGGTGTCGTGGGTTCTGCGATCGCCGCGAGGACTTCATGCTCCGAAAGCGTGTCTGCGACTCGAAGGGCTTCGCTGATTGCCTGTTGGCAGGTCAGCCCGTGGCCGTCCGCGCGAAACGCCGCTGTTCGCGGTTCCCCGAGCACTGTCTGGACGGCGTCGACGGTGCGATCACGCTCGTCCTGAATCATGGGAAGCGGCACAATCGCAAGCGCCTCTCGCAGCGCATCCGCGGCGCCGAGCAACCGCGCGGCGCCTGCCGGGTCGCCGCCGGAAACGGCGATGGCGGCCTGCCGGTCGAGAATGTTGGCCACGAGCCCCCGGTCGTCGGTGGCGCGCTCCAGCGTGAGCGCCTCGGCAACGTACCTGGCGGCGCGCGGGTGCTGGTCGGCGTCGGACGCAATGAGGCTTAAGTGGGACAGAACAGACGCCGCGAAACGCTCGTCGCCGAGCTGCTGGAAGTGTGACAATGCCTGCTCGTAATACTCCCGCGCCGTTTCCGCCTGGCCGCGACCCCACCACATCGCATTGCCGAGCCTGAACAGGTAGTGCGCATGATCCCTGGGGGTCGGATCTTCTCGAAACAGGGCCTCCGCCTCCCGCAGCACCGCTCCGGCGCGTTTGCGGCAGCCTAGCGCGATAAGTGCGTCGGCGTAGTTGCCAAGGCAGATGGCCAGATTTCCGCGGTCGCCCAGCTCCCGGCAGATGCCGATCGCCTCCTCAGCGAGGACACTGGCACGAACGGGGTCGCCGCACGCCATGGCAAGCAGCCCAAGGTTGTGCAGGGAAGCCTCCTCGCCGGAGCGGTCGCCGAGTGCCCGTCGGCACGCCAGGCTGGTCTCGTACCAGCGACATGCCGCCGCATAGTCGGAGGCGTCGTAATGGAGGATGCCCAGGAGATGGATGGCGCGTGCCCGCCGCGTCGCGTGGTCCGGCTCGGAGCTGTCCGGCGTGATGGCGAGGAGCCGTTCCAGCCAGGCGGGGTCGTCGTAGGTGGAGCCGCGGATGAGCCAAAAGGAATAGAGGGCTAACGCCAGACGGAGGCCAAGCTCCCACTGGCCGGTGATCAGGACCCAATCCTGAGCGGTGTGGACG
>JBOGUE010000634.1:0-4976 GCA_050695955.1 Thermomicrobiales bacterium
GTCTGTGGGAGACGACGCAAGAGCTCCAGCGTTTGGCTCAAGGCGACGTCCTGATCACGGTCGGCGGCGGGCGGGACAATCGGGGTGAGGAGGTTCCATACGGCGTGGCGCTGCGCGGCCTCGAGCCGAGCACGGCCGTCGCCTCCGACTGGCTCACCGAAACGATCCGGGAGTTTGCCCGTTCCTACGTCGAGCAAGCCGAGAACACCATCGAACGGGCGGAGCGAGCCCTCGCCCGGCTCCTGACCACTTGGGTCTTCCGCGAACCGACCTGGAAGGTTGCCGAACGGGTCGTCCGCCGTCGCACCGACGGCACGCCGGCCGGCGTCATGCTGCGTGGCAGCTTTCCCTCGACGGCCAAGCGTTTCCCGGACCGGCGCGTCTTCGTCCGATTCCTCCGCGAGGGGGACGAGGCTCCGAAGCCCCGGCGTGATGCCGACTTCACGCTCGACGTGCTCTTGCACCGCCACCTCGACGTCGACGACCGCGCGCGCCGCGCGATTCCGGGGTCGTTGTCCGTCGTAGCGCGGGATAACGCGCGGATCGCACTCAACCTTTTCCACCGGGCCTCGGATCAGTTCTATCCGGACCTCCAAACGACGTTGCAGCCAGTGGTCAGTCCGTACCAGGTGACACCGCTTCTGCTGCTGACGCTACACGAGTTCCTTGAAGAGAAGCGGAGTGCCCACCTCATTCCGAAGGATGCCGACCGCGACGTCGAGCAGGTCTTCCAGCCGTCCCTCTTCGATCATGCGAGCGACGAGCTTTTCAATGCCGAGCTGGGCGCGGCGTTCAACGCCCGCGGCGAACGCATCGTCGAATCGCTCCTGCGGCGGCTATGTGAAGAACGCTTCCCCGAGTACCGGACAATCATGGCGCAGCAGGGCTGGGCGAACGCGCTGCGTGACTATCAGACGGCGCTCGAACGGCTCGCCAACCGGTATGAGCGGCAAGGCGAGGAACAGGTGACAGGAAGCAAGGAGATACTCGCCAAACTCTTCAATCGTGCCAACACCGCCTTCGACTCGTTCGCGCAAACGTTCCCTGATCTGATTACCGTGGTGACACCGCTCAGAGGGCGGGAGTCGGGCGCGGTCCGGTTCACGCTCCACCCGTTCGAGGGGCGGGTGCGCGAGCTGCTTCGGGTCAGCAAGACGACCGAAAAGGTGACGAAGCTCGGGCAGACACACGACGTGCGCGTCGCCGATCTGAAACTGGCCAACCACTCCGGGCGGGAGCTCGGCTACCGAGACGAGGAGATTGCGGCGCTCCTCGAAACGATGGAGAAGCGGGATCTGGTCGAGGTGCTGGCGCAACGGGGCGTCATCCGCGAGGTCGCACATCCGGCGCTGCGGCTCGACGATCTGGCTCACGAGATCGACGTCGCGCTTCGTCGGCGGATCTCTCTCGAGGCGATCTACCCCGACGAGCACGTGCTCATCGCGCATGGCACGCAGTTGCGTGCCATGCAGCAGGTAATCAAGAAGCAACCTGCTGACATGGACGACCGGAAGATCGCCGGGTGGGGCAACAACGTTCGCGTCTTTGACCGCGACCTCGACACATTTATTCGGGCGAAAGCCGAAGCTCTACGCCTGGCCGCGCGAGAGATCGCCAAAGAGAAGGCACGCGATCCGCAGGGCCGGTACCAGCTCCACGACGCCATCGAGGGGTCATTCTTCGCGCCGCAGCTCGACGCCCAACGGGCGGTCCTGCTCAAGGCGGCAGACGAGTTGGTGGAAGGGTTCGATGGGACCAAGAACCGCGCGATCGCGATTCTTAGCCGGATGAACGCCGATGCTCCGACCGATGACATGGTCTGCGAGAGCCATCGCGACCTGACCGAATTGCGCGTGGGGATGAAACGTATCGAAGCCGATGCGGAAGTCCTTGAATCGCGCGGAGCAAACCTCGCGACCGCTCGCCGAGCGCTGACTCAGGCCGCGGCCCTCGAACGGCGTCTGACGCAGGGCGACGACGGCTACGCCGATCTCGGCGCACGTTTTGCCGCGGTGACGCAACAGATTCAGGCCGATCTCAGCAGCCGAAAGCTGACGGCCATCGAAGAGGCGGCGCGATGGGAGTCGGACCTAATCGAACTGGCGACGCACCTCGATCGCCGGCTCGAGGCGCACCAAGAGGCGTTCAAGGATCGAAAGACGCGCTACCTCGCTTTGCTCCATGAGTATGCGCGGGTGCCGCCGGCCTTTTTGCTCGCTACGAAGTACAATCCGGCCGACCCCGACGGCTCCGTCTGCGCCCTCGCGAGTGAGGTGTCTGAGGATCTGCGTACCAGCCTCGATCGGGTGGGTGCCAAGCTCGGGGAGTGGACGGCCCAGACCCGAACGCTCCTTGCGTCGGACGATTTTGCGTACTTGGACGACTCGACCGAACATGAGCAAACGGCGACGGCGCTCCTGGCCGATCTCGACGGGGCAACGGAGCGTGCCCAGGCCGTGGCACGGGATGCGGCCGACCTTGAATTCGTCTCCGACGTCGATGCCGACGCGAGCCGCTTCGCTCGACTCATGCAGGTATACGCGGGCTTTGTTGAAGACGTGGCCCGCATCGGTTCGCAGTACCAGAAGATCGCGGCTGTCGTCAGAATCCAACAACCCTCAGCCGACGAGCGTCGACTGCTTGAGACCATTCGGCTCCTCGCAAAAGATGGGGACATCCCAATCGACATGGGTACGGTTCTCCACGAGCGCGGCGTTCGCGACCAAGCCGGTATCGATGAAATCTGGCAGTTGCTGAAGGGGCTTCACGCAAAGCGACGGCTGCGGATCGCCGTTCTGCCGGTGCATCATGACTGAAACAAGCGAAGCCCCTCCTGCTTTGGTCATGCGCTTCGCCGCCCCCGATGATCTGCCGCGGCTCAAAGCCTTAGCCGATCCGGAGCGGAAGAGCCTCGGCTTTGTCTACCGAGGAGCTTTGGCACGGGCGATCGCACGGGAAGAGGTGCTCGTCGCGGAAAGCGAAGGGGCCATGACAGGCTTCTGTCACTTCTATCGTCGCCGTGATGGCGTTGCCACGATCTATCACCTCGTCGTCGAACCGGCTGCGCGACGTATCGGGATCGGGCGACAGCTCGTCGAAGGAGTTGCGTCGGATTGCGGAGTCCGTGGACTGGTTGGCTTGCGACTCAAATGCCCGCACGACTTGCCGGCTAATAGTTTCTACGCGCGTATCGGCTTCTGTCGAATCGACGAGGAAATTGGACGGTCTCGGAACCTTTTCCTGTGGGAGCGATCGATAGACACGGTGACCGAACTATTGACGGTGCCGCCGTGACAGAATGGTCTTACGACACGCCCATACCCACCTCGGCGGACTCGACTTGCCAACTCGTCTCCAGCGCTGGGGACTGCTTGAGGGTCGAGGCGACGACGCAGTAGCGTTCGGCGCGCTGCATCAGGCGCTGCAGGCGGTCCTCCGGGGCGTCGGCGGCGATCTGGATATTCGTGCGGATCGTGGTGAAGCCGACCGGCGTCTCGGGGTCGATGCCCATCGTGCCCCGAAAATCCATGTCGCCCTCGACGGTGAGGTCGAGCCGGTCGATGGTGATGCCCATCGCGGCCGCGACCATGCGCAGGGTGATCTCCTGGCAGGCCGCGAGCGAGCCGAGGAGGAGGTCGCCGGAGCAGGCCAAATCGCCGTCGCCGCCCGCGTAGGGGTGAGCGGTGGCGTCCCAACTGACGTCCACCGCGCCGGCGCTGATCCGGACTTTGGTCGGGTCGTCCCCCGTGGTCGAGCTGTGGACCGCGATGGTCAACTTCGCCGACTCGGGGTCCGCCTCGTACTTCGCCTTCAGCGGCGCTTGCCGCTCTCGTAGAGATACGCTCTCAGCCATCAGCTCTCAGCCTTCAGCTAGGACCCAGTACCCAGTACCCAGTACCCAGTGCCGAGGACCGAGTGCCCAGTCCGTTGCGACGGATCGCTCAGATTATCGGCGCGATCCGCCGATGACGCCTGGGCACTCGGCACTGGGTCCTCGGTCCTCGTCATGCCGCGGCTTCGCACAGTTGGCGGAGGAGGTGGTCGACGTCGGCGACGTCACCGGTGATGCCGACGACGCGGCCATCCGGCGCGGCGACGACTGTCGTCGGGACGACCACCACCCCCAGCCGGCGCGCTAGCTCCGGTTCCGCGACGGCGTCAACATACGAGATTTCGACGGCGCCTGCCCACTCGGCCAGCGCGGCGTCGAGCACCCGCCGCTGCCGCCGGCAGGAGACGCAGCCGGGGCTGGAAAAGGCGATCACGCGCGGTGCGGCGCTGGCGCTCGGCTCCAGGCGCAATCCGATCAAACGTCGCCGGCGCCAGGTGGCCCACGATCGCAGGGCGTAGCCGGCCGCGCTGACGACGGCGACGATCACTAGCGCCAGGACGGCCCGCTCGATCACGCCGACGCTCCGGCCGACCGCCAGAGGCGGCGCAGATGATAGAAAGCGAAGCACCCGGCGCAGAAGCCGAAAAGGAGATTCACCAGGGCCAGCGCGGCGACGAGCCAGGCCATGGTCCAGCCCAGCGTCGTCGCACCGCCGAAGAGCGCGACCGCCGAAAGGAGCAGGAAGACGCCGCCGAGCGCTTGGGCGAAGCGGTGGGGCGCGGGGTCATCGGGTCGCGGGTGCGGGTGGACGATGCCAGCGGGACGCAGGCCGTGCCGGTAGAGGAGTTGGAACGGACCGTAACCGGGGGCGGCGGCGCCAACGGCCAGGGAGGCGGCGACCGCCGCGATGAGCCATTGGCCGCCGAGGTCCACCCCCAGCGCAAAGGCGACCGCGACCGACGCCACGATCACGACCTGATTGGTCTTCAGCGCCGTCACGTCGACCACCGGACCCGCCGGTCCGCCGCTGCCTCGTCGTTCGCCCATCGCTCACCTCGCCAGGGAAAGAAGGAAATCTTGATACAGAACTCCATTATGCGCTTTCTGGGTGGCGGTTGGCAAGCGGCCGTGCGATGATCGGGCC
>JBOGUE010000635.1:0-2612 GCA_050695955.1 Thermomicrobiales bacterium
GGCAACGGCCGATCCAACCGTCGACGCCTCATCCACTTCTCGCCCGTCCCCCCCTGTGCCCAGCCCTGACGCACCGATGACTCTTGGGCCGACTCAGGCGGTCTCACCGGCAGCCGCGATCGACATCGCGAACCCGACGCCGCACCCATCCTTCACACCGGGGGCGTCAACGCCCGTGACCACGCCGGCCGGCGTGGCATCGAGTCCAGCATCCACCATGCCTCAAGCGACGCCCGCAACGACGACGCCTACCCAGGTACTCGTCGCCTCGCCACTGCCAACCGGCACCCAGGTGACAACACCGGCGACGACCGCGTCCCCAACAATCACGGTGTCGCCGGCCGAGCATCCGGCGACACCAGCGGCGCCCACGACGTTTGCATCGCCGCCTGCTTCCCCGCCGTCGACACCCAGATCCGTCGCCAGCCCGGGGAGGGCGATCGCGGTCACCCCCGTCGTGCCAGCTGGTATCCCCGCGGACGCCCAACAGGGCCGAGTGGTCGAGGTCTACGACGGCGACACGCTCATGGTTGACATTGACGACACGATCCAGACGGTTCGCCTGCTCGGGATCGATACACCGGAGACGCGCGAGACGGACAAGGGACCCGTCGAGTGCTACGGGTCCGAGTCCAGCGACTATGTCCGGCGGCTCGTCGGGGACCGCACCGTGTGGCTCGAACGCGACGTGTCCGATCGTGATGCCGACAACGGGCTGCCGCGCTACGTCTGGGTCGTCGCCCACGAGGGTGACCGAGCCTACATGGTCAACGAACACCTGGTCCGTCAGGGCTACGCCATCATCAGTCCCCGCCCGCCAGATCGTGTCTACGACACGCGGTTCGCGGAAGCCCAAGACGCGGCCATCGCGGCGCACGCCGGGCTCTGGGCAGCCTGCGGTGGAGCGGACACGCCGCTCGCACCGCCGCCCACCGCGACGTCGACCGTACTGGACCCGCTTATCACCGAGTGCGGTGCGTTTGGCACCTACGACGAGGTCAATGCCTACTACGCCAGTCGACCCGACGCGCAGCCCTTCCTCGACCCGAACGCCGACGGCCGCGCTTGCGAGGTGTGGTTCGGCGTCGGCTAACGAATCGGCGGCGGTGTGCTCGCCTAACATGGCATCCGCAACGCGCTGCCCATCCCCAGCCGCCGCGAATTGCACCGCGGGGCTGCGCCGGCTAACGACGCATTGAGGAGACGTACCCACCGTAGTCAACGGGGCCGCGCCGGCACCGCGCCATCTGATCGCGACCCATCCCGATCACCGGTTGAGGTGGATCATCGTCAGACAGGGAAGGTCGCTCACATGACGATGCATGAATGAGGACAGGAGTTGTACGTGCAGGCCAGGGGAATGGTAGATTGGCGCGCACAAGACAGGAGCTTGAGGGCTGTAGCAGCCGGCGGTTTTGGGTCGGTTTCACGCCTAATGTCGCAAATCATGCTTCTAAGCGGATGGTCGCGGGTTCGATCTCTGCCTGGGGTACCATGCACTTCTCCTCGATAATGGTCGGATGCAACTGCAACGGAGTTGGATATGGGGGATCTTGGCATGTTACAGACAGCGAAAACCACCATGCGCCAAGTGGGAGTGCTGAGCACGGTCCAGGTCGGAACACCGCGCCGCTATCAGGTTGCTGACGTGTTAAGTGAAGCGGATCGGTCGTGGCGTACGTCGTTCTTTCGCGTCCCGAGTCCTGATCGGCGGCGGCTGCACATGACGCACCTGGAGGGCAACCAGCAGGCCGATACAAAGAACCACGGCGGCGCGGAACAAGCGGTGCTGATGTACAGCGCGGCGCATTATGCCGTATGGCAAGCGGAGCTTGGGCGTTCGGATATCGGTCCTGGTGGCTTTGGAGAGAATTTCACGATCGAGGAACTGACCGAAGCGACCGCGTGCATCGGAGATATCTATCAGGTCGGCGACGCGCGTATCCAGGTCTCGGGTCCGCGATATCCATGCGTCAAGATCTCCCGGCGCTGGGGCATTGACGGTCTGACCGAACGCGTCGGAGCAACGGGTCGCACGGGTTGGTACTGCCGGGTCCTGCAGGAAGGCGAGATCGAGCCTGGTATGTCGATCGTGCTCGTCGATCGCCCCTTTCCCCAGTATTCCATCGCGCTGATCAATGACTTTACCCATCATCGTAACCACGATCTCGACCGGGCGCACGAGCTGGCGGCGTGCCCACTCTTGCCTGAATGGTGGCAACGCCTCGTCGTGGCGCGCGCGTCGGGGAGGGAGTGGTAACGTGGGCAAAGTCGGTTGGCAAGGGCCATTCAAAGCCCCTGCCGCATCGGTCACAGGCTAACCGCTCCCGGCAACACCCGCGAATACGCCGACACCTTCGGCGAGAGCATTCGAGGCACCGGACCTGCCGCGAACCCATTGCAGCGTTACCTCAGCCACGCGGCGTCCCAGTGCCTCAGCCGTGCGAAGGTCACTCGCCGGCGGTACGATGTCGGCTCCCTGGTCCTTGTTCGACTGCGCCATCGCGCCCAGCCACCCTCCGAGTCGGTTGAGATCTTCGGCACTGCCGGCGCTGGTGTCCCAGCCGCCCTTCATACCGAGGTTGACCCAGTGCATGCCGTGCTGGGCGGCG
>JBOGUE010000636.1:0-3079 GCA_050695955.1 Thermomicrobiales bacterium
GGCAGGAAGCGATCCGCCACATTTGGTCGCGACTCGGTTCGAGATTCTGGCAATTCGATCGCATACAAACGGGGAGCAGGCTTGATCCCGCTCCCCTTCCTGGGCACAATGGATAGGCTAGTCAGCCCGCACAAGCGCCTCGCTGGCCGCCATGAGGTCACGTTTCGCCACTCTGGAATGCAGATTTGACCAGTGATTGCGGCTCTTGCCGATTGCGTTCGGATTGCGACCTAGCTCGTCGTTTGCCTGCTGAGTTACGCGCAATAGTTCGGGCGTGGAGGATTGCCAGCGTTCAAGCACGCGTTCGAAACCGCCACGCCAGCGAGCCATGCCAGTGTCTGAATCGTGCTCAACCATCCAGCGGAATGCGGCTAGCATCGGATACAGGGCTCCATTCATGAGGCGGTACTCTGTCCGCTTGTCGATGAATGCAAACTCGAATCCGCGCTGCTTTGACTCGACGAACGAGAAGGTGTCGAATCTGCCACCAACCTGATTGTTCCAAACGGTTCGGGATTCGTAACGAATTGTGTCGTGGAGGATCAAGATCTCCTTGAGAATCGGCCGAAGCCTGCGATAGCTCGCTCCCTTGTCTGGGTTCTCGAACCGCTTGAGGGCGTTCGACTTTTTCTCGTACGCCTCAATTGGCTGATCGTCTTGGTCATTTGGGAACTCATAGATACTGAAGCACGTTAGCAGACTGACAAGGTCGCGGGCGTCGAATTCACCCGATTCGTTTTCGCGCCATGCAATCCTCTTGAAGTACGGCTCAACACGCGGTTCGTCCTTGATCCACTCGAACAGGCCTTCGAGATTGTCGAGGCTCATCGCTTGGACCTGGACCGAGGTGTTGAGTCCTCCCACGATCTCGGGCACCCAGGAGCTTGGAACATGCGTCAAGTTTCGAACTTGACGCACTGATCCTCGGGCAGGAGGTCCTTGTCCAGGTTTTTGTGGATGAGCTCATATGTTCGGAATCGGTCACGACCCCAAAGGAAACGTCGACGCCGATTTGGTCCTCACTGCAATGATTGAATATCCAAACTACGAGCAGGCAGTGCTGATCACCGGCGACGGCGATTTCCACTCGCTCGCGCGACATCTCTACAACCAGGGCAAACTGCGAATGGTGTTGGCGCCCAACCGCCAATACTGCTCGACGCTTCTCCGAAGTGCGGCGCAAGAGCAGCTTCATTACATTGAAAGCATTCGCCACTTAGTCGAACGCTAAAACAGGCAAGAAAATGGAGGGAAGCGCCCCGCCGAAGCAGTTTGCCGCCCTCCGTATTGATTGATCTCAATATACCAATCCCCGCCGACTTGTTCAACTTCAACGAGCTTGGCAGGGTGCGCGCAGGGTTTGTCGGGATTAGGCGGCCTCCCAGAGGTCGTCCCACTGGTAATTGAAGAGGACGACCCGGCTGGCCGGCTCGCGTGCTCCGCTCTTCGCGGTCACGGAACAAGCGTCAGCAATCGTCCCACATGTCGTTCCGAGCCTGGAGCGCGGTACAGAACACGCGGTACCGTAAGGTGATGCGGGCGAGTCAGTGACTCGCCCATGCGCTCAAGACGCATCTCTTCTCCTCGCGGCGACCGCGCGGCCGCGGCATGCTCCAATCTTATAACCAATCTGGTCGGTGGCCGAAGCGTCAGATGACGTCGCGTCAGACGTTGTAGATTCTGGATGCGCGTCCACCGTCAACAGGAAGAGGGGTCATGCCGCGCGGGCAGTCCATGGAGATCGACGCCGCGGAGGCGGATGCAGGCGCCGACGACGAGCTCGTCGAGGCCGCTCGTCACGACCGCCGTGCGTTCGCCCCCCTCTACCGCCACTACGTGACGCCGATCTACCGGTTCTGCTACCGGCGACTTGGCAACCGCGAGGACGCCGAGGATGCGACGAGTCAGGTTTTCACAAAGGCGCTCGCGGCGCTCGACAGCTATCGCGCTGGCTCATTCCGCGCCTGGCTCTTCGTGATCGCCGGCAACGTAGTCAAGGATCGCCACCGATCCCGGCGGCTAACCGGGCCGTTTGACGTCGCCTTCGCCGTCCTCGACGCCGGGCCGACGCCCGAGGATAGCGCGCTCGCCGCAGACGACCTCCGCACGCTTCGCGCGCTTCTGAACGAGTTGTCGGACGACCAACGCTTCGTGGTCGAACTGCGTCTCAGCGGCTTGACCGCGCAAGAAGTTGCCGAGGCCATGCAGCGGAAACGCGGGGCGGTGGACGCCTTGCAGTACCGGGCGGTGACGCGGCTGCGCCGGCTCATGGAACAGCGACTTGCGGACGAGGAAGACGCCCATGCGGCGCGATAACCCACGCGACCACGCCGCGCTGAGCCGGCATTGGGACGGGATCGTCGGCGACAAGCCCGGCGCATCCGCCGACCTGCCTCGCGATCTGGCCGCGACCGTTGACACGCTGCATCGGCTCGATCGGGCGCCCAACCCTCGATCGTCGTTTGTCGACCATTTGGAGAACGAACTGATGGCCTCCGTCACAATGAATCACGCGATGCCGCCGCACGGATCGCGGACTGTTGAGGCTTCGTTATTGAATGGGCGGCTGCGCGACGTGTTGCCCTCAGACGCAGACCACCGCCTTTGGCCACGCCGTCGCTTTGCGGAGTTGGCTGCTGTTGCCGTCCTCCTGCTCAGCCTCGCCAGCGCATTTGCCGCCTATCGGCTCGCCCCGAGTGGCGATGGCGAAGAGCCGACCTTCGCCGCTGTGCAGGCGGCGACTCCAGACACGCCCGCCCTCCTCGACCTGGGTCCAGAGATGTGTCAGGTGGAGCCTGCATCGCTGGATCGACTGTCGCTCGTCGGGACGCCGACCGTTGACTCGGTCGTTCCCTGGCAATCGGCGCCCAATGAGGGTCGTCCGGGTTTTACCGAGGATGACCTGCCGAGCGATGAAGGTCGGCCAGTCGACGACGAAACGATCGCGGCCGTCACCGAGACGGTTCGGGAACTCATGGCGTGCCTTCACGCAGACGATGCGGAGCGCACCAGCGCCCTTTTCACCGACGACTACTGGCGACGACAGAACCAGCTTCAGAACCCAGTCGTTGATCGCGAC
>JBOGUE010000637.1:0-3831 GCA_050695955.1 Thermomicrobiales bacterium
GTCGTTCCCCTAACGCCTAACGCCTAACGCCTAACGCCTCGAAAGGCGTGTGCCATGGCGGTGAACGTCGCGACGCCGGAGGGCCAAGGGGGGGTGGCGGCCGAGCCGCCGCGACCGCAACGCTCCCACCGCGCCGCGTATCTCTACCTGCTGCCGGTCGTCGTTTCGGCGATCATCTTCACGATCGTGCCCTTTTTCTACACGCTCTACTTCTCGTTCACGAACTGGAACCGGCTGCGCAACTTTCAAGACTGGGACTGGGTGGGGCTGGCGTGGTACCGGCGCATCTTCGAGTCGGGCAGCGAGTTTTTCCCGGTGCTCGGTTGGACCTTGGCCTTCATGGTGCTGACCACGTTCCTGAACGTTGGCTCCGGGGTGGTCCTCGCGCTGCTGCTCAATCACTCGGGGCTGCGCGAGCGCAATATCTATCGCACGATCCTGATCATCCCTTGGGCGCTCCCCTTCATCTTGTTGATCCAGGTCTGGTCCGGCATCTTCAACAGCGACGGGCCGTTCAACCGCATCCTAGCCGATATCGGCATCGACGGACCGGTGTGGCTGGGGAACAACGCGGACGTCTCCGCCGCGCGGGTCGCCCTCCTGGTTGCCAACCTCTGGTTCACCTATCCCTTCTTCATGACGGTCTGCCTCGCCGCATTGCAGGCGATCCCGCGTGATCTCTACGAGGTGGCGGACCTCGACGGGGCCGGGAGCCTGGCGCGGCTGAAGGACATCACCTTCCCCTTCTTGCTGGCAGCGATCACGCCGTTGCTGATCACCCAGGCCGCCTTCCAGTTCAATAACGCGGGCATCATCGTCCTGCTAACGAACGGGTTGCCGCGCACCGCACCCGGCAACGAGAGTGGCGCCACCGACACGCTGGCCAGCTTCGCCTACCGGCTGCTCTTCACGGAGGGGAGTTACGCCTTAGCCGCGGCCTATAGCGTGATCGTCTTCTTTTTCATCGCGGCGATGACGATCGCTAGCTCGGCGGTGACCCGCTCGTTCAAGGAGGCGGACTGATGGCGAGCGAACAGGGAGCACTTGCGACGCCGTCGGCACGGCCCGCCGCCCGCGCGACCTCGACCTTCGCCTCCGTCAAATCGCGCCAGCGGATGGAGGTTTGGGGCATCCGCCTCATCCTGATCATCATCTGCACGGCGTCGCTCTTCCCGACGATCTACGTCGTGCTCTACTCGCTGAAGGGCGGCGGTCCCAGCCTCTACAGCCCGACATTCATTCCGGAAACGCTCACGCTCGACAACTACGAGCAGCTCCTGCGGGGCACCTTTCCGCGCTGGGTGATGAACAGCCTGATCTACGGCATCAGCGCCGGCGTCATTGCGGTCACCTTCGCCACATTCGCCGGATACGCCTTCTCCCGCATGCGATTCAAGGGCCGTCGCTACGGTATCCTCACGTTGCTGATCGTGCAGATGCTGCCGGCCAACCTGGCGCTGATCGCGTACCTGAAGATGTTCCAGGTCGTCAATCTGCTCAATACGCGGGCCGTCATGGTTCTGCTCTTCGGGTTCGGCGGCAGCGCGCTTGCCGTTTGGCTGATGAAGAACTTCATGGACACCGTGCCGCGGGACCTCGACGAGGCGGCGTCGCTCGACGGCGCCAGCCACTGGCGCGTGTTTTGGACGATCGTCTTCCCGCTAGTGCAACCGATGCTGGTGGCGCAGTTCATCTTCGGTTTCATCGGCGTCTACAACGACTACCTAGTGACGACGGTCCTGCTCGCCGACCCGAATCTGTACCCGCTCGGCGTCGGCGTGCGCACCTTTTCCACGCAGTTCAACACCAACTGGACGCAGTTTTGCGCCGCCGCCGTCCTCGGCTCGCTGCCGATCCTGGTCGTCTTCTTCCTGGCCCAGCGGATGCTGGTGGAAGGGCTGACCAAGGGGGCGGTGAAGGGGTAGGCGCGGCCCCGTCGTCCGTAGGGGAGGGCGCAGGTCCCTCCCCTACGACGAAGGGGACGATTGTCAGCACCATGACGGACATTTCAACGCCCGATTGGGTCAAGCACGCCGTCTTCTACCAGATCTTCCCGGACCGTTTTGCGAAAAGCGAGACGGTGGAGAAGCCGGGGAACCTGGAGCCGTGGGACGGCGACCCGACGCCGCGCGGGTATAAGGGCGGCGACCTGGTTGGGGTGCGGGAGCGGCTTGACTACCTGCAAGACCTGGGAGTGACGGCGCTCTACTTCAACCCGATCTTTCAATCCGCGAGCAACCACCGGTATCACACCCACGACTACTTCAAGGTCGATCCGCTGCTGGGGGGCGACGAGGCGTTCGACGCGCTGCTGGCCGAATGCCACCGGCGGGGGATGCGGGTCGTGCTGGACGGTGTCTTCAACCACGCCAGCCGCGGGTTCTTCCAGTTCAACGACGTGCTGGAAAATGGGCGCTCGTCGCCGTGGCTCGACTGGTTTACCGTGAGTGACTTCCCGCCGAACGCCTACGACCATAGCAAACCGCCCGGCTACGAGGCATGGGTCGGGCTGCACGCCTTGCCGAAGCTCAACACGGACAATCCGCGGATGCGCGAGTACCTGATGCAGGCCGGCGAATACTGGCTGCGCAAAGGGATCGACGGCTGGCGGCTGGACGTGCCGTTCGAGATTAGCACCCCTGGTTTCTGGGCCGAGTTCCGGGAGCGGTGCCGGGCGATCAACCCGGAGGCGTACCTGGTCGGGGAGATTTGGGGGGATGCGCGGCAGTGGTTGCAGGGCGACCAGTTCGACGCCACGATGAACTACCTCTTCGCCGAGGCGGCGATTGCCTTTGCCGCTGGGCATCGGGTCGTCAAGGAGACGGTGACTAGCCGCTCCTATGCCCCATGGCCCGGCATCGACGCCCCGACCTATGCGGCGAAGATCGACCAGACGCTCGGTCTCTACGATTGGCAGATCAACCTGGCCCAGCTCAACCTGCTCGACAGCCACGACACCTCGCGCTTCATCACTATCGCCGGCGGCGACACGGCGAGCGTCAAGCTGGCCACGCTGCTCCTCTTCACTTTTCCCGGCGCCCCCTCGATCTACTACGGTGACGAGATCGGCCTCACCGGCGCCCTGCCGGACCATTGGGCGCGCAAGCCCTTCCCGTGGGACCATCCAGATCGCTGGGACATGGACTTACTGACATTCCATAAAGAGGTCATCGCGCTCCGGCAGGCACATCCGGTGCTCCGCACCGGCGACTACGTCCGCCTGTACGCCGTGCGGCATGTCTACGCCTTCGCCCGCGTTTTGGACGAAACGACGCTGGTTGTTGCCGTGAATGTGGGGGACGCGGCGGAGACGGTGGAGATGCCGTTGGGTGCGTGGGGGCAACCAAGGTCGATTGAAACGCTCTTGGCAACGGGCGATGACGTCAGTGCCGAGGTCGTGAACAGCGCGATGAAAATCATGCTGCCGGCGCGGTGCGGGGTCGTGATTGGTGGTGATTACCGCATGGAGGGGGCACGATGAGACACCCTATTTCGGGACGCCGACCGGTCGTTGCTATCTTGCTTACCCTCATCATTCTCGCCGGTCCCGGCATCGCAACCGCACGCCGGGCCACGCCCTCGCCCGCGGCCACGCCGATTGCCGCCGGTGGTGAATGGTGGCACGACGCCGTCTGCTACGAGGTCTTCGTGCGGTCGTTCTACGACAGTGACGGTGATGGGATCGGCGATATCAACGGGCTGATCGAGAAGCTGGATTACCTCAACGATGGGGTTGACCAGGCAGGCGAACCGGGCCTCGGCGTCAATTGCATCTGGCTGATGCCGGTCTTCGAATCGGCCAGCTACCACGGCTACGACGTTGTCGATTAC
>JBOGUE010000638.1:0-2638 GCA_050695955.1 Thermomicrobiales bacterium
TGGGTGGCGGTTGGCAAGCGGCCGTGCGATGATCGGGCCATGTTGAAGGATCTGACCCGCGCCGACTGGGTCGCCGCGCTCGATCTCGATCCTGACCGCTTGCCCACCGTCGCCGTGCTGCGCGGCACGCGCAACCTACGAGCGCAATACGAGCGTTATCGGGGCTGGTTCGAGGAGGTCGTCGACGTCGGTTCGCCGAACGGCATCTTCGAGGACGTGCTCATTGGCACGATGCGGAGCGTACGTGTCGGCTATGCCTCGGTCTACGGCGGTCCGATGGCCTCGGAGATTGCTCACCTGTTCGGCGTTCTCGGGTGTTCGCTAGTAATCCAGACGGGCGTTTGCGGCGGGTTGGCGGACGGCTTGGATGCCGGCGACCTCGTCGTCGCCACCAAGGCCGGCTGCGGCGACGGCGCGGCGCATTGCTATTTGCCGGGCCGGGAGGCGGTCGACGCCTCGCCGGAACTGGTGACCGCGGTGTGCAACACGCCAAGTATCGGGGTTCCCCGCCTCGCCGGGCCGATCTGGACGACGGCCGCGCTCCTCGCCGAAGGACAAGAGGAGGTCGATCGCTGGCACGACGAGGGGCACGTGGCGGTGGACATGGAGACGGCGGCCACTTTTGCCGTGGCGGAGCACTTCGGCATGCGCCGCGTCTCGATCCTCTCCGTCTTCGATAACCCGCGCCACGGCGCGCACTTGCTCCTTACCGAGGAAGAGAAGCGCGCCGCCCGAACGGCTGGAGAGGACGCGATGCGGACGTTGATCCTGGCCGCGATCGACTCAGCGAACGATGCCCCGAGGTAGGCTCAGATCGACCTCGGCCGCATACAAGAAACCATGGCGTTGCAGCAGGCGCTGGCCGGCTGTCCCGACGGCGAACTCGACAAACCGCTCGGCGAGCGAATGCTCGGCACAGCCCCGCTCCAACGTGCCAATGGTGAAGGCAATGCGGTCCCGGAGGTCAAGGCCGACCGGCAGGTTGACCGTGACGACCATTCCACCAAGAGCCTGTGCTTCAGAGGCGTAGAAGATGCCGGCATCGGACCGACCGTCGCGCAGGAACGACGGAAGATCGCCCGAACCGCGAGAGTGGATCAGTTCGCCGCGCGCCGCTTTGCTCGCCATGGACTCAATGATGCCGGCACGGGCGAACAGTTCCTCCACATATTGCCCGCACGGATCGGTCGCGGCCGGCGGCGTCACGACCCGCACGCTTGGTCGACACAGGTCGTTAAGCCCTGTGATTGCTGCTGCTCGGTCCGGTCGAACGATGATGCAGAGGCGATTGCCGGCCAGGATCCGCGCCGTGCGGATCAGGCCGGCACGGCGCAGATCTTCCATGTACCGGATGTTGGCCGAAACGTAGACATCAGCCGGCGCACCGTCGAGGATCGCGCGCGCGAGCAGCCCCGACGGGATAAAGTCGTGAAATGCGAGCTCGGCATCGGGATCGACGGCGCGGTAAGCCGCGCGGAGCTCGTCTGCCATTCCGGCGAAGGCGCCGGGCAGAAAGAGGGAAAGGCGCTGTATAGCGTCAGGATCGGGGTTCGCTGTCGACATCGCGGACCTCGATTCGGATCACGCCGGTCACATAGCGCCCGCCCCGCACGTCGCCGGGGGTGACGAGGCGGATCGGTCCGTCCTCCCCGGTCAATGGCTGACCGTCCTCCTCCCAGGCGAGCAGGTACGGAGCATTGCCAAAGTTCGGGTCGATCTCGCCCCAGGAAATGACGGTCTCGTATCCGTCCTTGGCAGTGAAGACGAGGTATTTGCGCAACTGGTCGTTCTTCTGGTCCGGATTAAGGACGAGTCCGGCCTGCTCGATGACCGCCGCGACCCGCACCCCGGTGTAGCTGTACTGTTGGGTCCCTTCGCCCGACTCGAAGGTGACGGCGACCGTTTGGGCCGGCAGTAGCTGCAGGTCCGCGACCGTCAGTTGCGCCGGATGCTCGACCAGACCGGTGAGATCGACGGTCTCACCCGCCGTGGGCGTTGCTTGCAGCGTCGCGCCGCGACCTGCCTGGTTCGCGGCGAGAACGGCCATGGACGCAATAAGCATTGCCAGCATCGCTACCGCCGCAATCCGGCGGTGACGCCTCGTCGTCTGCTCCACGGAGATGCCCTCCTGTTGCTTCACTCAGTCCGAAGAACGTCGATCCTGCCCAGCCGCTCATGCGGTGGGCTTACCGACCAGAACCTCGGTCGCCTTGATGATCGCGACGACCTGATCTCCCTCCTTGAGCCCCATCCGTTCCACCGAGGCGCGGGTGATCGCCGCCACGATGGTTTGGCCGTTGGCGACGTCGACTGTCACCTCCGCCATGACGCCGCCAAGCGAGACGGCCGCGACCGTACCTGGTATCTGGTTGCGCGCGCTCAGTTCCATGACCTCATGCTCCCTGCTTACGGGCAACGGTTTCTTCCGTTCCCTGACTTGACAGTGTTCAGATAGCCGCGTAGGCTGCCGTGGGATAGTCAAGAATTGAATAAACAAGTGCTGACCATTCTGACACCACACGAAGGAGGAGGCAAGTGGCACGGGGCTGGTTTCGGCTATCAGTGATCGGGCTCTTCACACTGCTCGCGGCGCTCAGCGTCCAAATTGGCCCGGTGCCGAGTGCTCTGGCTCAAGGAG
>JBOGUE010000639.1:0-5673 GCA_050695955.1 Thermomicrobiales bacterium
GCCAACGGGGCTGGGAATCGGCGCGGGTCGGCTGGCTCGTCGAGACAAGCTCGCCCCTGACCAGCGAGCAACACGCGGCAGCCCGCGACCTGGCAGCGGATGCCGGCCTGTTGATTGAGGCCAGACGTGAGCAGGCGAACCTCGCGGCGCTGCGCTCGAGGGCGACCGCCGCCGGGATGCTCGTGGCGCTCAGCGTCCTCGCCATGACCGTGGGCCTGATCCGCAGCGAGGCCGCCGGCGACCTGCGCACCCTCACCGCAGCCGGAGCCACCAGCACGATTCGCCGCACGCTCACCGCCGCCACCGCCGGCGGCCTCGCCTTCCTCGGCGCCCTGCTGGGCATCGCCGGCGCGTACCTCGCCCTGACCGCCGGGTCCTTCGGCGACATCAGCGCTCTCAGCCCCATCCCGATCCTCCACCTCCTCGTCATCGCCGTCGGTGTCCCCCTGGTCGCCGCCATCGCCGGCTGGCTCCTGGCCGGAAGCGAGCCGCCCGCCCTCGCCCGGCAACCAATCGAGTGAAAACGAGTGGTAAGGGAGAAGCTCGTGAGCTTCAGCATCAGATCCGCTTTCTGGGCCGCTACGCTGGCCGTCGTGGTGGGATTGGGCATCGTCGGGTATCGCGCGGCGGTCGGTAATGAGCAGGACCATTTGCAGCAGCATTTGGAAGCAATCCACGACGCGGGCGCCACCCGCGTGCTTGCTCTCGTAACCACACGGGACGGCGAGCCGCGCGTCGCCTTCAGCGACGTCGACAGCGAGGACGGCGAGCCCGTGCTCGACCAGTATCCGATCGGCGGGAGCGCCGAGACGTTCGTCGCGACGGTGATCCTCCGGCTCGTCGGCGAAGGCAAGCTATCCCTCGACGACACCGTCGAAAAGCATCTGCCCGGAGTCGTCAGCGGTAGCCACGATGGCAGCACGATCACGATCCGCGACCTCCTGCGGCACACCAGCGGCATCTACGACTACACCCTGGACGCCGATTTGGAACTCGAGACCGCGCCCGCGGACTTGGTCGCGGCTGCCATGCGTCACCCCGCGGCCTTCGCGCCGGGAACCGGGTGGGGCTACTCGCACACCAACTACCTGCTCGCCGGGATGATCATCGAGGCGGTAACCGGCACGCCGTGGCACCAAGCGGTCACCGACCGGATCATCGAGCCGCTCGGTCTGGAGCAGACCGTCGTCGGTGACGCCCCGGAGATGACCGTTCAGAGGTGGGCCGGCGCCGATGGTGGCATCATCAGCACACCCGAGGAGGTCGCCCGCTTCTTCGGCGCCTTGCTCGGCGGCGAGCTGCTCGCGGCGGAGCAACTGGCCGCGATGCAAGAGACCGTCCCCACGGAGATCGGGGACGACTCCCGCTACGGCATGGGACTCGTGTGGAGACCGCTGTCGTGCGATGGCGGCTATTGGGGCCACGGGAGCTCCATTCCCGGCTACCGGAGCGTGACGGGCTTCACCGAGGACGCCGGTCGGAGTGTGGTGCTCTCGAATGCCACGGTCCGCGTGGATGAGGCATCCGACCAGGCGCAGGAGGAGGCATCCCTGGGCCTGATCGACACGGCGCTCTGCGCATCCGACTGACCGCGGGCAGGCAGATCAGAACGGCATGATTCGCGGTGGGCCGTACTCCATCGCCCGCACTGCCGCGTCGAAACCGCGGATGAGCAGGTCGGTCTTGACCGCCTGGTGCGCCGGGTCGTCCCACAGGCTGACGAACTCGTCCGGGTCCTGCTCCATGTCGTAGAGCTCGCCGAGGCCGAGGTCGTGGTAGACGACGAGTTTCCAGCGGCGGTCGCGGTACATCGTGGCGAAACTGTGCCGGGGCTCGTCGATCGCGTCGTAGTACTCGCAGCGGACGAAGTCGCGGTGGTGTTCGGGCGGCGCCTGGCCGGTGAGGATCGGCAGCAGCGACCGCCCCTGCATGCGGTCGGGGATCGGCAATCCCGCCAGTTCCAAAAGGGTCGGGGCGACGTCGAGCAGACCGACGAGGGCATCGCTCCGGAGCCCCGCCGCGAAGTGGCCCGGCCAGGACCAGATGAGCGGCACGCGGGTGAGCCCATCGAAGAAGCGGCACCCCTTGTGGGCCAGACCGTGGTCGCCCAGCGCCTCGCCGTGGTCACTCATGAAGATGATAACGGTGTTCTCGCGCTGCCCGGTGCGGTCGAGCGCGTCGAGGATGCGGCCGAACTGCTCATCCACTTGCTCGATCATCGCGTAGTAGAGCGCCTGCGCCTTCCGCCCACCGGCCCCGTCGAAGTCGTCGGGCTGCATCGGCGCGGTCTGAAAATCGACGCCCGCCAGCCGCGCCTGATGGGCAAGGTCGCTCTCGCGGAAGCGCGGCCCCGGCAGGGTCGCGGGGTCGAACCGGCGGTAATACTCCCACGGCGGGTTGTAGGGCGGGTGGGGGTCGTACGGGTTGACGCTGAGCAACCAGGGACGGTCCTGGTGCTCAGTCACAAAGTCAATGGCCTGCTCGCTGCACCACGTCGTCTGATGCAGGTGCGGCGGCACGTTGTCGTGCTCGGCCGTCGGCTCGCACAACCCGAACGGATCGGGCCTGAGCGCGAGGAGCCGCGCCGCGTCTTCTCCCCGCGCCCGCAGCCAATCGGCGTAGTCGTGGCCTGTTGTCCAGTTGTCGCGCGGCGCGTGGCTGTACTGGAAGGCGCGGTAGCCGTCGTCGGTGCGCGGCTCGCGCCCGTTGTAGGCCCCGGCCAGATGGAGCTTGCCGACCAGGCCACATTCGTAGCCGGTGTCGGCCAACCGCCGCGTGATTAACGTCTCCTCTCGCGGAAAGTAGGGGTTGCCGTTGCCGTTGACGCGGACCGTGCTCGGGTAACGGCCGGTCAGAAAGCTGGCGCGGGACGGCGTGCAGATCGGGCTCTGGCAATAGGTATGGGTAAAGGCCACGCCCTCGGCCACCAGCCGGTCGAGGTTGGGCGTGTGGACGTGCGGGTTGCCCAGCGCGCCGATCGTGTCAAACCGCTGCTGGTCGGAGCAATACCAGAGTATATTCGGCGGCGAGCTTGCCATGTCTCTCCTTGCTTTGCGGTGCGCGGCACGAAGCGTGGCCAGGGCGCCATTGTCGCCCGACCCGACGAGCGGCACAATCCCGCTTGCGACTGCACGCCATAAACTGTATACAAACGCGCGCCACTCTGCCGCCGTGGCGCCAGGGCACCCAAAGGAGCGCTACGTGACCGAACGCCCGAATATCCTCGTCATGATCGCCGACGACCACCGGTACTCAGCGATTGGCGCCAACGGCGATCCGGTCGTGCAAACGCCGGTACTGGACGGTCTCGCCGCGGGCGGCACGTCGTTCGATCAGGCGCACATCCAAGGTGGGCTGACCGGCGCGATCTGCGTCCCCAGCCGGGCCTGCCTGCTGACCGGGGCCAACGTCTTTCGGGCCGCGGCGAGCCGGGAGATCGGCGACCAGCACGGCTTGCGCACGCTCAACCCCGCGCTGGCGACCCTGCCGGCCGTCTTCCGGCAGGCGGGCTACCACACCCACGCGATCGGGAAGTGGCACAACGACACGACGAGCTTCGCGAACGGCTTCCAGGACGGCGCGCGGCTCTTCTTTGGTGGGATGAGCGACCACGACCGCGTGCCGCTCCATGCCTTCGACCCCACGGGGAGCTATCCTCCGGACGCCTGCACGCCCGGCGACGGCTTCTCCACCGACCTCTTCCGCGATGCGGCCATCGATTTCCTCAACGGCTATCAGGAACACGACCCGTTCTTCCTCTACCTCGCCTTCACCGCGCCGCACGACCCGCGCACGCCGCCACCCGACTATGCCGCCCGCTACGACCCCGACCGGATTCCCCTTCCCCCCAACTTCCTGCCCGAGCATCCGTTCGACAATGGTGAGATGCGGGTCCGTGACGAGCTTCTCGACGCGATGCCACGCACGCCGGAGATGGTGCGCCGGCACATCGCCGGCTATTACGGCATGATCAGCCACCTCGACGCCCGAATCGGGACCATCCTCGACACCCTCGCCGCCACCGGCCGCGCCGAGAACACCATCGTCGTTTACACGGCAGACCACGGCCTCGCCCTCGGTCAGCACGGCCTCCTCGGCAAGCAGAACCTCTACGAGCACAGCAACCACATCCCGATGATCCTGCGCGGCCCCGGCGTCCCGGCCGGCACACGGATCGACGCCCTCACCTATCTGGCCGATCTCTTCCCGACCCTCTGCGACCTGACCGGCACACCGATCCCGGAGACGGTGGAGAGTCAGAGCCTCGTCCCGCTCATAACCGGGGAACAAGCGCTCGTCCGCGACCGCGTCTACGCCGTCTACAAGGACGTGCAGCGCATGGTCAGCGATGGCCGCTGGAAGCTCATCCGCTACCACCGCTCCGCCGCGTGCGGCAACGGCACGGATCGTCTCCAACTCTTCGACCTCGCCACCGACCCCTGGGAGACACGAGATCGCTCGGGTGAGCCGGAGCAGCAGGAGAGCATCCGCGCCCTGACGGACGACCTGGCCGCCTGGCAGCGCGAGGTCGGCGATCCGCTACCAGAGCAGCCAGCGCGTCACTAACGGTTCAGCGCGCCTCACCACAGCGACTCCGCCTTCATCCGCTTCGCGAACTGGTTGGCGCCGACGATCAGGACCAGACCGATCACCGCCTTGAAGAGCCCGATCGCCGCCGCGTAGGAGAAATTCGGCACCTGCGACTCCAGACCGACCCGGTAGACATAGGTGTCAATCACCTCCGAGGTGCTCAAGTTGAGCGGGTTCTGCAGCAGCAGCACCTTCTCGAACCCGGTGTCGAGCAGCGATCCCATGTTGAGAATGAGCAGGATGACGGCGATCGGCATGATGCCGGGGATGTCGATGTCACGGATCCGCTGCAGCTTGTTGGCGCCGTCCATCACCGCCGCTTCGTGCAACGTCGGATCGATACTGGTCAGGGCGGCCAGGAAGATGATGCAGTTGAACCCCATGTTCTGCCAGACGCCCGACCAGACGAAGATCGACTTCCAGTAGGACGGCTCGCCCATGAAGTGAATCGGGCTGATCCCGATCGCCTCGAGCAGCTGATTGAGCAGGCCGGTCGGGGAGAGCATCTGCAAGATGATGCCGACCATGACCACGGTCGAGATGAAGTGGGGGGCGTAGGTCACCATCTGCACCGTGCGCCGGAACCAGCCGCGCAGGATGTAGTTCAACCCGAGGGCGAAGATGATCGGCAGCGGGAAGCCGGCCGCGAGCTGGTAGAGGTTGAGCACCAGCGTGTTCCGGAGAATTGTCCAGAAGTTGTACGACTCGACGAAGCGCTCGAAGTACTTCAGGCCGGCCCAAGGGCTGCCGCTCAGACCCTGGATCACGTTGAAGTCGCGGAAGGCGATCTGCGCGCCGTACATCGGCACGTAGCGGAAGACGACCAGCCAGAGCAGCGGCAGGAAGAGCATGGCGTAGAGCTGCCAACTCGCCTTGAACGCCTTCCACGACCGCGTCCCGCGCCGCACGCGCGCCACCCGTCGCACATCTCCCCTCGCCAGCGCCACATTCGCTCTCGATGGTAGTTCCATAGCGATTCTCCGAGACGTGAGACGTGAGTCGTGAGTCGTCAGAAGCTACGCGAGAGAGCGATGGACGGGGCGTTGCCGATGCAATCTTGCCGTTCTACTCACGACTCACGAC
>JBOGUE010000640.1:0-12776 GCA_050695955.1 Thermomicrobiales bacterium
CTGGCCCACGAGCAAGCGGTCGTCGGCTACGCCCGCGAGCGCCTGAGCGAGATACCCGGCATCACGATCTACGGCCCGAAGGACCCGCACCTGCGCAACGGCGTCGTCTCCTTCAATCTCGGCGAGATCCATCCGCACGACGTCTCCGCCATCCTCGACTCCGAGAACGTGGCGGTCCGCGCCGGCCACCACTGTACCCAGCCGCTGATGAACGCCCTCGGCATCGTCGGCACCACCCGCGCCAGCTTCTACGTCTACAACACCGTCGAGGACGTCGACCGCCTGGTCGCGGGTCTGCACAAGGCCAATGGCATCTTCAACGACGAGCCATCAGCTCTCAGCTCTCAGCCGTCAGCCACAAGCAAGCAGCAGCCCGGCACCACGTGCCGAGACACCATGGCCAAGCACCTAGATACTGCTGTTGGCAGCAACGGGAAGACAAAAAGCGAACGACTAACGACTAACGACTATGACTGACAGCATCTACCGCGAAATCATCCTCGACCACTTCAAGAACCCCCGCAACAAAGGGGTGCTTGATCCGGCCGACTACAGCTACGAGGACGTCAACCCGCTCTGCGGTGACGAGGTCCGCATCGACGTGCGGGTCAAAGACGATCACGTCGACGACGTCGCCTTCTCCGGCCGCGGCTGCGCCGTCAGCCAGGCGTCCGCGTCGATCCTGACCGAGATGGTCGAAGGCATGTCGCTCGACGAGGTCAAGGCGCTGACGAAGGACGACCTCCTCGAGGAGATCGGCATCCCCGTCAGCCCCGCCCGCCTCAAGTGCGCCTTGCTCTCCCTGAAAGTCCTCAAGGCCGGCATCTACGGCATCGGCCACGACGACGATCTATAGCCGTCAGCCGTCAGCCATCAGCTATTGGCTGATCGACAAGGAGCCAGGAATCTATGAAGCACGACATCTCTCAGAGCGGAACGCGAAAGCTGACGGCTGACGGCTGATGGCTGACGGCTCGTACTACACCGTCGCCCGCGTCGGCGACATTGCACCGGGCGAGATGACCTACGTCGAGGTTGGGCCGGATGAAGAGCCGGTTGTTCTGATCAACCTCGACGGCGAGTTCTTCGCCCTCAACGACTGCTGCACCCACGAGGAAGCCTCCCTCTCCGACGGCACGATCGAGGGCGACGAGATCGAATGCCCCCTCCACGGCGGCGTCTTCGAGATCCGCACCGGCATGCCCGTCGCCTTCCCCGTCGTCGTCCCCGCCCAAACCTCCAAAACCCGCGTCGTCGGCGACGAAGTCCAGATTTCCCTCGACGGCGAGTAGAAAAAGTCGCCGTCTACCTAAACCACTTGCAAATTCGCCCTGTCGGTATGACAATGTCATACGAAAGCGGTGGGGGAGGTGGATGGTTCGTATTCATGATCTCGCATGGGACGAGCGAAGTGAAGATCACATCGCCCGACATGGGGTCTCACGGGAAGAGGTTGAGGACGCCGTCCGCAATAGGCCATTCATTTCAAGAGCGAGGGACGGGATCTATCGCGTCGTTGGACAAACACTGGGCGGACGCTATCTCACTATCTTCGTCGCTCCACGCGCGGACGGACCGTTTTATGTGGTAACCGCCCGCGATGCCGAACCCAGGGAGCGACGAGGTTACCGGCGTCGATAGGAGGACATCATGAGTCAAGAGAGCGGCGTTCGCAGTCGGATACCGGAATTTCAATCAGTGGAAGAAGCAGCGGAGTTCTGGGGTACCCACAGCACGGCGGAGTTCGAGGACGAGTGGGAACCGGTGGACGTTGAGGTATCTCCCAATCTCGGACACGTTCTCTCGGTGAGATTGGACCGATCGACATTTCGTCGTCTCAGCGGCATTGCCCGGCAGAAGGGTGTCGGAGCGTCTACCCTCGCCCGCATGTGGGTGCTGGAAACCCTCGATCGAGAAGACGCTCCACACGGCGTTCAAACCAAGAACGGATCGGCAAGCGGCTAACCGGCATGCCCGTCGCCTTCCCCGTCGTCGTCCCCGCCCAAACCTACAAGACCCGCGTCGTTGGCGACGAAGTCCAGATTTCCCTCGACGGCGAATAGGCGTTCGTGTCGTATCATGTGGATCGGCGTTCGACCGTTCTGCCGAATACGTTGGCGGTCGGGCGACCTACCAGCCGCCATCGTTGTCTTTTCACAGAGGTTGCCGGATTGTGGTTTGGATTCGGAGACTCTTGTGGACCGATACAAGCGTCGACCACATTGCTCGGCACGATGTCGAACGACACGAAGTGGAAGAGGTCGCCTTCGGAGATAGGTACGCCACGAGAGTGCGTGATGGCAGATATCGGTTGATTGGGCAGACTGCCGCGGGCAGGTATCTCACGATCTTTGTCGCACCGCACGCTGATTCATTTGAAACTCGCCTGTTTGCCGTCGTGACAGCGCGAGATGCAACAATCAAGGAGCGCCGCCTGTACCGACGACGCTGAGGAGGAATTCCTGATGGTTCAAGAGACGGAGCGGATGAGCAAGATTCCCAAGTTCACGAGTATTGAAGAAGAGGCAGCCTTCTGGGATAACCACGACTCAACCGAATTCGAAGAGGAGTTTGAGCCGGTCGAGATCCAGTTCGCCCATCCTCTGCTCCATAGTCTGCTGGTCGACTTTGACGGGGCGACCTTTGATCGGGTCGTGGTGGCCGCCAAGCAGCGGGGCATCGGGCCTGCCGCCTTGGTACACCTGTGGACGACCGAAGCTCTAGAGCAGGCCGAGAGCGGCCAGCACGGATTCGTTCGGAAGTCTTCGTGAATCGTATTCCCGAGCGCGGCGCACGCATCCCCGAATTCGCCTCGCTCAAGGAAGAAGCCGAATTCTGGGACACTCCTAGCACCACGGAGTTCGAGGACGAGTGGGAACCCGTGGAGGTCGAAGTTGCTCGCCCGCTTAAGCATGCTCTCATGGTCAGCATGGTCCGGGAGACATTTTTCGCCTCGTTGATTTCGCCAAAGAGCGCGATCAACGTCCGTCGGAATTAGCGGCCAAGTGGATTGCCGAAGGGATTGCACGCACTGATACCAGCCGCACCGATCAGCGAGCTACCGCTGACTGACTGCCTTCGTTGTCGGTTTTAGAAGACGCCAGTCTATCGCCGCACCAGATTGCTCAAGAAGAACCACAAATTCGCCGGCCGCTCCGCCAGCCGGCGCATCAGGTAGAAGTACCACTCCGGGCCATACGGCGTCGCCACTAGAACCCGGAACCCACGCGACGCGAGGTTCCGCTGCAACTGCGGCCGGATCCCGTAGAGCATCTGGAACTCGAAGCGATCGCGGCCGACGCCGTGCCGCTCGGTGAAGGCGATCACGTGCTGGATGATCCGCTCGTCGTGCGTCGCCACCGCCGTAAAGTCGGCTTCGGTGAGCATTCGCTCCGCCAACTCGATGTACTTCCTATCGACGTCCGCCTTCTGTTGGTACGCCACGTCCGGCGGTTCCAGATACGCCCCTTTGACAATCCGCAGGTTCGGCCGCAATGGGAGTAAGCCGGCGAGGTCCTCCGGCGTGCGATAGAGATACGATTGCAGGACCGTGCCGACGTTCTCGTGCCCATCCTCCCGCAGGCGCCGGTAGATGCGCAGCGTCGCCTCGACCCGCGCCGACTCCTCCATGTCGATGCGGATGAAGTTGCCCTGCGTCGCCGCGTGCGCGACCAGCCGCGCCACATTGCGATAGGCGACCTCTTCGCCCACGTCCAACCCAAGATGGGTCAGCTTGATCGCGACGTTCGCCGTCAGGTGCTCGGCGGCGATCCGGTCGAGGACGCCGACGTATTGCTCGACCACCCAGGATGCGGTCGCCTCGTCGCGGACACCCTCGCCCAGGAGCGTCGTGTTCGCCCGCAATCCCTGCTCGTTGAGCGTTCGCAGCGCCAGCACGCACTCGTCGAGTGTCTCCCCGGCGACGAAACGGGAGGCGCCGAGGCGCATGCCGTAGCGGCGCACCAATCGCGCGATCGCCGGCCGGTTCGTCGCGCTGAGAATCACCCGGCGGAAGAACGGCGTCGGCGAGATTGGCGCGCCCCGCGCGGGGGTCGGCGAAATCACGATCTCGTCGGTCGACGCCACGAATTCCTCCCACCGCTGCCCATTCGACTGGTTCCCCGCGCGCTCCTTCGGTCCTGCCGCCGCGAGTTTACCAGGCATTTCCACAGTCAATTGTCTTCCTTCAGGGCGTAAAACGCGCACTCGGCTACGCCGGCAGCCCGACAGGACCCAGCCCCGCCGCCTGAGCCACGTCATTGAAGGACTGGACACGCGTCGTCGAGACCTGGTCGAAACGGACCATGAGGCCGTCGAGCCGGCTCTTCAGCTCACCGAAAACCGCTCGCGCCTGCTGGGGCGGCGCGTAGTCCGCGCTGTCGACCGAATCGAAGAGCGCGTTAAGTTTCTCGTGCAAGCCACTCGGCCAGAGTTGCGACTGGCGCATGTTGACGTCGATCAACTCACCCCGGATCGCCCGCAACTCGTCGCCGAGCGCGATGACGGCTTCCCGGACCGGTCCGCCTTGGGCCGGCCCCGCCGTCCGCCGGTCCCAGGTAGCAAGCTGAGCCAGCAGCGCGTCAATCCGGTTGAGCGTTTCGTTCGTCGTCGTCAGCGCGGCAAGAATCTCGCGCAGGAGATCGTGCTGTGCTTGTAGCTCCTCCATGGTCGTCTCGAGTCGCGGGTCCGGCTCAATCGCCAATGGTCGCGTCAGGCTCTTGCCGTCCACGGTCAGCCGGATCTGGTAGTTCCCCGGCAGGACCATCGGTCCGTCCGGCCGATGCCAGGGTTCGAGATCGTCGGCCTCGACGCGCGGCGTGCCCGGCAATCGCAGGTTCCAGACGAAGCGGTTGACGCCGTGCCGCGCCGGCGGCTTGTCCTCCTCGCCCTCGAACGTGCGCAGCTCGTTGCCGGTCGCGTCGAGTACGGCGAGCGAGACGCCGTCTGCCGGTTCCTCGCTCAAGGCGTATTGGATCACGACCCCCTCGGGCGGGTTCTCACCCGCATCCAGGTAGCGCTGGACGATCGATCCGTCTGGCTGTTTCACCGGCAGGATCGACACAAGGCTGGTGTCGGCTCGCGCGTAGTTCACGGTCGCGGGGACAGGGTCGCGCCAGATCCGGCCGCCGGAGACGCGCATCCGCACCGTCGACCGCGGCTGGAAGAGATAGGCCGGCTCATCGCCAATCCCGTCCTTGAGCTGATGGAGCGGGGTCAGGTCGTCGAGAATCCAGAAGGAGCGGCCGTGCGTGGCCACGACCAACTCGACGCCCTTGATCACAAAGTCGTACATCGGCACGACCGGCAGATTTCCCCCCAGCCGCTGCCAGCTTGCCCCGTCGTCGAACGACGCGTAGATGCCGGTCTCGGTTCCCGCGTAGAGCAGCCCCCGCCGGTTCGGATCCTCTCGAATCACGCGGGTGAAGTCATCCTCCGGGATGCCGTCGCTGATCCGCGTCCAGGTCCGCCCCTCGTCGTTCGTCCTATACAGGTACGGCCTCGTATCGTCGAGCTTGTAGCGGGTCGCCGCCAGGTAGGCGGTCGCTGGGTCGTGCGGCGACGGTTCGATGATGCTGATGAGGCTCCACGCTGGCAAATCAGGCGGCGTGACGTCGCGCCAGGTCTGCCCACCGTCATCGGAGAGGTGCACCAATCCGTCGTCCGTCCCGGCCCAGATCAGCCCCGGCTGATGCGGCGACTCCGCGAAGGCGAAGATCGTGCAATAGACCTCGGCGCCGGTGTTGTCCCGCGTGATCGGCCCGCCGGACGGCGCCAGCTTCGTGGGATCGTTTCGTGTCAAATCCGGACTGATCACCTCCCAGCTCCCGCCCAGGTCGGTCGAGCGGTGGACGTGGTTGGAGCAGACGTAGAGCACGCGCGGGTCGTGACGCGAAAAGTGAATCGGGAAGGTCCACTGGAAGCGGTACTTGAGAGTTTCCGCGCCGACGCCCCAGCCGTAGAGCTCGGGCCAGACGGTGATGTTCCGCTTCTGCCCGGTGCGGTGGTCGTAATGGGTCATGATGTCGTTGTAGGCGCGCCGCCCGACCGGCCCGGACGCGACGACGTGCCACGGCTCGTCCGGTTTGATGGCGATGTAGCCGCTCTCGCCGCCGCCCGGCGCGTACCAGTCCCGCTCGTGGATCGCCCCGTCGAGCGAGCGGCTGGGGATACTGATCGCGGTGTTGTCCTGCTGCGACCCGTAGACCCGATACGGCATTTGATCGTCGGTCGTGACGTGGTAAAGCTGCGCCGTCGGCTGGTTGTAGATCGACGACCAACTCGCGCCGCCATTGAAGGTTACGCACGCCCCGCCGTCGTTCCCTTCAATCATGCGCCGCGTGTCGTTCGGGTCGATCCAGAGCGCGTGGTCGTCGCCGTGCGGGGTCGGCGCCCGGTCGAACGTCGCGCCGCCGTCGATCGATTTCCACAGGCTGTAGTTCTGGACCCAGACCGTGTCCGCATTCCGCGGGTCGGCGGTGATGTGCATGTAGTACCAGGGTCGGGTGCGCAGCAGCGACTGCTCGCTGCACCGCACCCAGGTATCCCCGTAGTCATCCGAGCGAAAAACCGCCCCGTCCTCCGCTTCGACCAGCGCCCAGACCCGGCCCGGTTTCGCCGGCGACGCCGCCACGCCGATCTTGCCGAGCAGTCCGGTCGGCAAACCCGGCTTACGCGTGATCTCCTCCCAACTGTCGCCCCCGTCGAACGACCGCCACAGGCCGCACTCCTCGCCGCCATTGACCAGGGCATGCGGATACCGTTGAACCTGCCAGATCGCCGCGTAGAGGATCCGGGGGTTGTTTGGGTCCATCGCCAGGTCATGTGACCCCGCCTGTGGGCTCGTGTGCAGCACCTTCTCCCAGTTTGTGCCGCTGTCCCTCGACCGGAAGACGCCTCGCTCCTCGTTCGGACCGAAGGCGTGGCCAAGGGCCGCTACGTAAACCAGGTCCGGGTTCCGGGGATGGATGACGACCGTGCCGATATGGCGGGTGTCGGGCAGTCCGACGTTGGTCCAGGTCCGGCCCGCGTCCGTCGACTTGTAGACCCCATCCCCGTGTGAGACGTTGCCTCGCACGCACGTCTCCCCGGTCCCCACATAGAGAACGTTCGGGTCGGACGCCGACACGGCGATGGCGCCCACGGCGGCCGTCGTGAAGAACCCATCTGACACGTTGTGCCAATAGGTCCCCCCGTCGGTCGTCTTCCAGACGCCGCCCGCGCAGGCGCCAAAATAGAAGGTCATCGGGTCCGCAACGTCGCCGGCCACGGCGACAACTCGCCCGCCGCGATGCGGCCCGATGCAGCGCCACGCAAGCGAGCCCATCATGCTCTCGCGCAGCGACGATGCCTTCTGGGAACCGTTCGTCATCCCGGACATCCCTCCCCTCGTCGATCCCACCCTCCCAGCGAACCAGGTTCGGCGCGTCCCTTGCCAGCAATCCGATAGCCCCGCGGCGGCTCGGCGCCGAAAAGATGCGTCACGAAATAGTCCCAGCGCTTGCGAATGAAATAGGGATCGTCGCCGCAGGCATGCGGCCGATTCGGCATGATCAGTAGGTCGAAGTCCTTGTTGGCTTCGATCAGGGCATCGACCAGCGCCAGTGTCGACGCCGGGTGCACATTCTCATCCATCTCCCCGTGGATGAGAAGCAGCTTGCCCGTCAGCCGGTGGGCCAGGGACTGGTTTGCCTGCTCCCGATAATGCTCCCCCACCGCCAAGCCCATGTACCGCTCCACCCACGACGCCTTGTCCAGCCGGTGATCGTGATTGCCGGCCGACGAGACACAGACCTTGAAAAACTCGGGATAGGCCAGGATCGCGTGCGCCGATGCGTATCCCCCGGCCGAATGCCCATAAATGCCGACCCGGTTCAGATCGAAATGGGGATAGCGGTCGCCGAGCTGCCGCAGCGCGGCGATGTGATCCGCGATCCCGCCATCGCCCAGGTTGCGATAACTGACGTCGTGCTGGGCCTTCGACCGCCCCGGCATACCGAGACCGTCGACCATCACCACGACAAAGCCGAGCTCCGCCAACGCCTGCGCGTGCCAGAACCCCCGCCCCCGGCCGGGGCGCGCCGCATCGGCGAATGACGTCGGCGCGATGCTCACCTGCGGTCCGCCGTAGATGTTGTCGATCACCGGATAGCGCCGCTCTGGATCGAAACGTGACGGGCGGAAGATCACGCCATAGACGTCGGTCATCCCATCGCGCGCCTTCGCGCGGAAGCGCTCAGGATACTGCCATCCGGTCGCCAGCAAGGGCTCGACGTCCGCCCGCTCCAACTGGCACACCTCCGTCCCGGCCGACGCGCGCAGCAGCGACACCGGCGGCAGATCGACGCGCGAAAACGTGTCGACAAAGAACCGGCCGGAGGGCGAGAACGTCACTGTATGGTCGGCGTCCTCCGGCGTCAGCAGCTCCGGCTCGCCGCCGTCGAGACTGACCTGATAGAGGTGCGCATAGTACGGGTCGCGGTCTGGCTCACGCCCGACGGCGGTTAAGAAGAGCCGGCGACCGGCCTCGTCGACATGCAGGATCTCCGAGACGTTGTACGCCCCCGCGGTGATCTGCAGGTCGATCGCCCCACTCCGGCCGTCGACCAGGTACAGATGCCCCCACCCGTCACGCTGCGAGTACCAAATTACCTCCGCGCCGTCGGCGATGACGCGGATATTGGGGTCGGCTTGGAGGTAAGGATCGATGCCCCGCTCGCCACACTCCTCCACCACGAGGCGCGCGGCGCCCGTGCGAAGATCGACCTCGGTCAACCGGTATCCCTGGAACCCGCGGTCGCGCGTCAGGAGAAAGCCGCGCCCTCCATCCTCGCTCCACCAGACCGATCCTGGACGCAGCGGCGACCCGTGGTAGAGCATCGGCAGCGGCTCGATCGCGGCCTTGACCCCAGCCGGGGCGCTCACCGCAAAACACCAGACCTCTGCGGTCGGCACCGCCTCGTCGCCGGGGAGCGGGTAGGCATACGAATGCAGGCGCGGGCGGATCCCCCCATCCCGCGGGACCGATTGGACGAGGTAAAGCCGCGGCGCGTGGCGCTGATCGATCCGGCAACTCAGCACGCGGGTGCTGTCTGGCGACCAGATCGCGGCCGGCTTCTCCGGCTCTCCCAGCCCCGCGGCGACCAGCGGCGAGGGGAGCGGCAGGCCGTAGCCGTGCTCGGCCTCCCCATCCTCGGTCAGCGCCCGCTCCTCACCGGTGACGACCGAGCGCAGCCAGAGATTGTGATCGCGGGCAAAGACCTCCCACTGCCCATCGGGCGAGCGCACGACATCGGCCGCCGGCTCCCCAACGCCCCCGCCGTGGGCGCACGCGTAGGTCGCCAGGTCACACGTCCACGACGTGCCCTCGACCGTGAACCGGACCGCGCGCCCGCCGTCGACAAATGCGATCTCCTCAAACGGCAATTGCTGGGGCGCGTAGGGTATGCCCGCGGCGACCGAGAGCGATGCCGCGAGCCGGCCATGGTCGAAGGCCGGCTCGCGGGCTCCCCGATCAGGGTCGACGCGGACGAACTCGACTCCTTCCCGCGTCGTCGTCCGGTACCAGAACCGATCCTCCTCATCGATCCAATGCGGTTGAACCTCTGCGCCGACGACGAGCGTCGCGGCATTCCACGGCAGGAACCGCTCGGCTCGCGCGTAGTCCTCCTCCATCATCCCCGCCCAACTCCCGCCTCGCCGCCCTATTCGATCCACGCCTTGTCAAGCTCGACCACCCGGCCGGCGTGCGACAGGTGATACCCCTTCAACCTCGGCTGGATCGCGGTGATCGTCGCGGCGTGCCACAACCAGACCGTGAGCTGGTTCTCCTGGAAGAGCATCTGCGCTTCCTTGGCGATCGTCTGCCGGCGGTCGGCGTCCAGGGTCACCTCGAACTCATCGCCTAGCGCCTGCAATGTCTCGCGCAACGTCGCGAGCGCGGGATCGGAGCTGTCGTCGATCTGGGTAATCGTCCAATAGGCATCCGGCACCCATGACGCCTGGATCGGGCTGACCGCCGCCACGATCGAGCCTTGGGAGTGATAGGTGACGTTCCATCCGCCCTGGTTTTCGCGCCACTGATCGAGGTAGGCGTTCCACTCCAGCGAGGAGATTTCGGAGTCGATGCCCACGGTTTTGAGTTGCTCCTGAATGATCTGATTGTAGAGCCCCCAATTGTTGAAGTCGCTGGAGAGGATGTTCACGAAGAGCGGCTGCCCGTCCCGCTGCCGGATGCCACCCTCGCCTGCCACCCAGCCGGCCTCGTCCAGAATCGCCGCCGCTTCCTCCGGATCATACTCGACCATCAGTACGTCGTCGTTGTAGAAGACGGAGTCCGACGTGACGCCGCCGCGCGACTTCTCGGCGTAGCCGAAGAGGATCGACTCGATGATGGTGTCGCGGTCGATCGCAAGGGCGATGGCCTTGCGCACCGCGAGTTCCGACGTCGGCGCTCCGGAGACGTTCAAGCTGATGAAAACCGCCCCCGGCGTCACCTTTTGTTCGATCGTCAGCCCCTGCGCGGTCAAGACCTCGACGTCCTTCGGCTGCACCTGCGCCGTGTCGACCGTCTTCGCCTCCAACTCGATCAGCTGCACGCTCGGTTCCGGAATCACCCGCACTTCGATTCCGTCCAGCAGTGGCGCGCCATTCCAATAGGCGTCGTTACGCACGTACTTGATGGCGCTGCCCGGTTCGTACGAGTCGAACCGGAAGGGGCCGGTGCCGACCGGCTGCTCGCCAAAGCGATCGCCGAGCTCGGCGAAGGCGGTGGGGCTGAGCTGAATCGCGCCCCACTGGGCGAGACCGGTATAGGCAAAGTCGGGCCGGACTTCCCTGAGCACGATCTTCGCGGTCAGCTCGTCGACGACCTCCACCCGATCGACCGCCTCGTAGGTCGCGTAGAACGCGGAGTCGGGCATGTCGATGTGCCGCTGAATGTTGAACTTGACCGTCTCGGCATTGAACGGTGTCCCGTCGTGGAACGTGACGCCGTCACGCAGCGTCAGCCGATACTCGAGGCCGTCGTCCGACACCTCCCAGGCAACGGCCAACCCCGGCTGCAGCTCTTCCGCCGCGTCGAAGGTCAGCAGGCGGTTGTAAAGGAAGTGGACGGCCTGCCAGGTGATCCACGTCGACTTCGTCAAGTCCCAACTGGCCGGATTCGCCGCCACCACGATCGTGGCGACACCTCCCGGTTCGGCTCCCTCCTGCCTGGCCATGGCCCCAAGCGGCGCGCTGAGCGCCGGCAGGGCGACACCGGCGCCCACAGCCGTCCGCAGAAGGCCGCGCCGGCTTACGTGCGCGTTCAGGACCTCGTCGGTCAGATCAAGGGACCGCGTTGTGCTTGTCATGATGTTCCCTCCAGAGTGCTGACGCGTCTCCATGCCTGTCGCCAATCTGCCGCCCAGGTACGACCGGGTTCTGCCTCCTCTCTAGTTCGTCATGCCGCCGCATTCCGTCACCCATTACCCATCACCCGTCACCCGTCGCCCCTTGATGCGTGGATCGAGCGCATCCCGCAGCGCGTCCCCGATCAGGTTGAGCGAGATGACCGTCAGGAAAATGAGGAGTCCGGGGACAATGAGAAGATGCGGCGCTTCGCGCAGATAGCCCCGCCCAACACTCAGCATCGCCCCCCATTCCGGGGTCGGCGGCTGCACGCCGAGACCCAAAAATCCCAATCCGGCGGCCGTGAGCAGCGACCCGGCGACGCCCAGGGTGGCGTAGACGATGATTGGGGCCAGGCTGTTGGGGAGCAGGTGCCGGAACATGATTCGCGTCCGGCTCGCGCCGATCGCGCGCGCCGCCTCGATGAACGCCTCCGACTTCAAGGAGAGGACGATCGAGCGAACCAACCGCGACAGGGTCGGCGTGCCAAAGATCGTCAAAGCGGCGACCAGGTTCAGGAGTGAGGGGCCCATCACGGCGACGATCAGGATCGCCAGGAGGATGCCCGGAAACGCATACATGACGTCGATCACGCGCATCGACAGCGTATCGGTCCAGCCGCCGAAGTAGCCGGAGACCAGACCGATCAACGTTCCCAGCAACACGCCCCCGGCCGTACCGACGAACCCAATGAACAACGAGATGCGGGCGCCATGAACCAGGCGCGAAAACTCATCTCGTCCCAGCTCGTCCGTTCCCAGCCAATGCTCCGAGGACGGCGACTGCAAGCGACTCAGCAACCGCTGGTCCGTCGGGCTGTGGGTCGCGAGCACGGGCGCCAACACGGCCGCCGCCGCGATCACCACCAGAAAGAGCGTGCCGGCCAGCGCAAAGCGATTGCGCACCAGTTCCTGCCGCACGCGCCGCCAGTGGGTTACCCGCGGGGCCAGCTCGCGGCCGGCATGGGTGAGCGCACGCGGTTCGCCGGACCCCACCTCGCGGCGGCGTCGAGCTGCCAGTTCGGCCGTCACGACATCCTCCCTCCCCCCGCCCGGCAAGCCGTCACGCGACAGGGGGCGTCAGCGTCCAGCCAGCGCGGTCACTCATAGCGGATGCGCGGATCGATGTAGACGAGGAGTAGGTCCGTGATCAGGTTCCCAAAGACGAACCCGATCGCAATCAGCAGCACAGTGGCCTGGACAACCGGGAAATCCCGTCCGTTGACCCCGTCGATCAGGTACCGCCCGATGCCGGGCCAGGCGAAGACGGTCTCCGTGATGACCGCGCCGCTGAGGATGAAGCCGAAGTTGAGGCCCAGGAGCGTCACGATCGGGATCAAGGCGTTGCGCAACGCATGCCGAACGATCACGACCCGGGCAGCCAACCCC
>JBOGUE010000641.1:0-3817 GCA_050695955.1 Thermomicrobiales bacterium
ACCAGGCATTCGCCAACGATCGCGTGCGCGTCCTGGGCAACGACGACGCACTGCCGCGGGCGTGGGTGGTGCATGATGCCCGCCAAGTCGCGCGCGGAGAGGCTCTGCCGCTCCTGGCATCGAGGGCGGTCGATCCGCGACGAACGGCCCTGCTCGAAGTCGCGCCACCCCCGCTTGCTCAACCGTCGAACCCCGCGACCGACTCGGTCGCCTTCGACCGCTACGAGCCAGACCGGCTGCGGCTCACGGTGCAGACCGAGGCCGCGGGGCTAGTCGTCGTGAGCGAGGTCTACGACCCGGGTTGGCATGCCTATGTCGACGACGAGCGGACGCCGCTCTACGTGGCCGACCACGTCTTGCGCGCGGTGGCCGTGCCGGCGGGAACGCACACGGTTGAGATGCGCTACGAGCCGCGCTCGCTACGCGTTGGCATCGCAATCTCGGCCGTGTTTGCCGTTGCGGTCCTGGTCGTCTTCGGCGCGGCAGCCTGGCGCGCGAACCAGAGACCTGCCCACCTGGCGCCCGTGCTCAATACGCCGGCACGTACTCCGGGTCAACCGGGCGAATGCCGGCCTCGGGCGGTTGGTACCCTTTGGCGGCGAGGATCTCGACGACGTCCTGGATGACGTCGTCCGGGGTGGAGGCGCCGGCGGTGAGGCCGACCGTGGCGACGCCGTCGAGCCAAGCGTCCTCGATCTCCTCCGGGCGCTCGATGTGGAAGGAGGTGACGCCCATCGCGATACCGACCTCGGCCAGGCGAGCGGTGTTGCTGCTCTTGCGGCCGCCGATCGCCAGGATCAGGTCGACCCGATCCCGCTCGACCAACCGCTTCAGCGCGTTTTGCCGCTCGCTGGTCGGCTCGCAGATCGTATTGCAGAGGCGGAACTCGCCCCCCTCCGGCACGACCATCTCTTGCAACTGCCGCGCAAATTTCATCAGCTCGTCGACGTTTTTCGTCGTCTGACTGACGAGCGCGACCTTGCGCGGCGGTGTGACCTTCCCCTCGCCCTTCTCGCCGCGCCGGGCGTTCCAGGGCAAGTCCTCGAACTTCTTTGCCGCGACCGACTTGCTCGTCGCCGCCCAGCCGAGGACACTCTTCACTTCCGGGTGATACGAATCGCCGTAGACAACCAGGAAGTATCCCTGGCGGACCAGTTTCTGGGCCAGGCGCTGGACCTTGGTCACTAGCGGGCACGTGGTGTCGATCAGTTCGACGTTCGCTTCGGTCGCCTGCAGGGCCAGGTGCGGCCCCATGCCGTGGGCCGTGATTGCCACGCGGCGGAAACCGCGGTCGACCGCCTCACTGACCGAACCGGCGCCCTCCACGCCACGGGCGCGCAGCCGCTCGACGACCTGCGGGTTGTGGATGATGTCGCCGACCGGGGCGACCGGCCCCTGCTTTTCCGCCGCGTCCTGGATGATGTCGAGCGCACGGCGGACGCCCCAGCAGTAGCCGAGCTCGTCGGCGACGACGATGCGCTTACGGGTTGGGGCTTCGGTTGTCGTCGGGGCGTCTCTGACAGCGGTTACCATGTGTGGGTGCCTCGTTACGAGCTGTCAGCCGTCAGCTATCAGCCGTCAGCGTACAGCGGTGAGCGATGGGCGAGCGTTACGGCACCGGCCACGCCGGTTGCCAACGATAAGTATAGACGGCGCGGGGAAAGCACTCGGTAGCAGGCGTTTCTCGCGTCCCACCGGAAATCTTGGGCATTGGTACCACGTTGCGCGGATTCAGGCGGATCGCCCACCGAACTCGAAGTATCCTGGGCATCAATCGACGACCCGCGGCCTATTTCCGGGCATGGAGCACCACGCGTGAACATGCACTTGCGGAACAGCCCCCGACGGACCCTGTTGTTCGTCATGAGCGCGGCGCTGGCGGTTGTCGCCGTCGGTGTGTTCCTGGTGGCGGCGTTCGGCGGCGGCAACGAGGCCACTCTTACCGGCACCGACCTCGATAAGAAACCCGCCCCCGACTTCACCCTCACCGATCACCGGGGCCAATCCATCTCGCTCGGCGACTTCGAGGGGAAGGCAGTCGCGCTCACCTTCATCTATACCAACTGCCCCGACGTCTGCCCCCTGACCGCCGAGAACTTTCGCGCCGCCTATCAACTGCTCGACGAGGAAACGCGCGACGACGTCGCCCTGGTCGCGGTCACGGTCGACCCCGAACGCGACACCGCGGAGGCCCTGCAGACCTTCTCCGACCGCCACCGCCTTGGCGACAACCCCAACTGGTACGCACTCAATGGCGACCTATCCGTCCTCGAAGGGGTGTGGAGCGACTACGGCATCGATCCCGGCTCCATGCTGAGCCGCGAAGGCGAGGACCACAACCTCCTCGCGCACACTGACGCGGTGTACGTCATCGACGCGGAAGGGCGGCAGCGCGTACTGATGCGCTCCGATCTTGACCCGACGGCGTTGGCGGAGAATCTCGAAGCGTTGGTTTAGCTGACCGATGACGCGCACGCGACGGCATTGCCGTTTGGGTCCGTGGGTGGTTCGATGCGGGCGCCGCCGCTCGTGTCGCCCTCGGCTAAAGACCGCGGGCTAACCCAACTACCCCCCCTGACGGGGGCTGGACGCGGGCGATTCCAAGTCAGCCGGCTTCACCCTGGGTCGTACGTGACAAAGATCGGGCTGCTCCAGGCGCAGGCGCCGTCTGCCTGGGTTACCCACAGCCAATACGCGTGTTCGCCAGGCGATGGGCTCGGGTCGGTCCAATCCCAAGCGACATCGAACGGCCCGGACTCCGCGCGCACCCAGCGCAACTCGACCTGCTGGTCAATCCCGCCTGCCTCGACAATCAAAGGTTCCGCGTCCAGGTCGGCCAGGACACAGGTGAACAACGCGATCGGTGTGTCAAAATCCAGCCGCGCCTCCGGCGTTAACTCGAGGTCGAGTACGACGCCGTCTTCTTCTCCGGACGTCTGGCTGCGCCACGCGACAGATTGGTCGGTGACGCGCGTCAGTCCTTCGAACGGATGGGACAGGTTGTACGGCTCCGCCCGCGGGATGGCGCCCCCGGTGATCGTCAACGATCCGTCCCACGTCGCGACTTTCGGCCGGTTCTTGCTGTGCGCGCCGCTCCAGGCGATCCGCAGCCGGGCGTGAACAGCAGATTGGGACCACGCGGGCGGCGGCGCGGTCAGCGCATCGTAGGTCCACACGATTTCGAGCCCGCGCCGGAGATGGATCGTATCGATCGGCGCCGTGCCGGCAATGCGCCCGCTGAAGCGAGGCGCACTCGCGGTCACGTACTCAGAACCCATCGGGTGATCGTCGGCGGCAACGTCGACGATGATGCGCGGACCGCTGGTGCCGTAGCACCGCCGCGTGCGCAGCGCGTTCCAGAGTGCCGCGCGCGTCAATGCCGGGGCATAGACCGCGGAGAGTCCGCCGGGCACGACCAGGTCGTGGGTGCTCGGCGGGGCGACGCCAGGTCGCCCGCAGTGGTCATCCGAGCCGGCGATAAAGCCAACCTTGAGCCCGCGTTCCAGCGCCTCCCGCGCGAACCAGAAGAACCGGCCATGCACCGAGGAGATCTCGATCAGGGGCGACCGCGCAACGTCGTCGAGCATCGCCAGATTCGCCCGCCGGCCACCGATATGCGGCAGGATGAGGACGTCGTCGCGCCCCCGGAAGGTGTCGCGGAGTCGTGGCAGCGGGTGCCGGTCAGTTTCACCATCGCCATCACCGTCGTCGATGAGCCAGTGACTCGACCGGTGAATCGGGCTTCGCTCCGGGTCGTCGTGTAGGAAATAGACATTGTGGTCGCCACCGGCCGGGTAATTGGCGCTCCACTCATAGG